>NZ_JBSFMM010000003.1:0-172650 GCF_053599555.1 Streptomyces sp. NPDC000941 | reverse complement strand
CTGGCCTCCTCGGTATGGACCAAGGACCACGCACGCGCCATGCGGATGTCCAAGGCCCTGGACTTCGGCTGCGTCTGGATCAACACCCACATCCCGCTCGTCGCCGAGATGCCACACGGCGGCTTCAAGAAGTCCGGCTACGGCAAGGACCTCTCGGCCTACGGCTTCGAGGACTACACCCGGATCAAGCACGTCATGACCTCACTGGGCTGACGCCTGACCGCCCCGGACGGCCGACATCGGCGGCCGACCCTATCCGATCACCGAATCCGTCGTGAAACTAAAAAGCAACAACGGAATCCCTTGTTGAAGAGAATGTCCTCTGTCAGGATCGGCCTTCGATTCCGGCTAGAACGACGCCATACCCCGAGGGGCGACCGGCGGAGGAGAGCACGCGATGGACCAGCGGTTCGATGTGACGGAGCGGTTCGCCCAGGGTGCGCAGTACATCGCGGGCCGGCTGCGCACAGGCGGCTCGGAACACCTACACGCGGTCGTCGACCCGGCCACCGGCGAGCAGGTGTACACCTACCGGCTCGCCGGTCCGGCCGACGTCGACGACGCCGTGGCGGCGGCGGAGGCCGCCTTCCCCGAATGGGCGGGCGCCACCCCCGGTGAGCGGTCGGACGCCATGCACCGGTTCGCCGCCGCGCTCGGGGAGCAGGCGGAGGAGCTCGCCTACGCCGAGTCGTTGCAGTGCGGTAAGCCGATCAAGCTCACCACCGAGTTCGACGTCCCCGGCAGCATCGACAACACCGCCTTCTTCGCGGGCGCCGCCCGCCAGCTGGAGGGCAGGGCGGCCGCCGAGTACAGCGGTGACCACACCTCGTACATCCGCCGTGAGCCGATCGGCGTCGTCGGCTCCATCGCCCCCTGGAACTATCCGCTCCAGATGGCGGCGTGGAAAGTCCTCCCGGCCATCGCCGCGGGCAACACCATCGTCCTCAAGCCCGCCGAACTCACCCCGTTGACCTCGCTGATGTTCGCGCAGGCGGCCACCGAGGCGGGCATCCCGGACGGTGTCGTCAACATCGTGACCGGCAGCGGCGTGGGCGCCGGTGAACAGCTGGTCGGCCACCCCGGCGTGGCCATGACCTCCTTCACCGGCTCGACCGCGGTCGGTAAGCGGGTGGCCGAACTGGCCACCGCCACCGTCAAGCGGCTCCACCTCGAACTCGGCGGCAAGGCGCCCTTCGTCGTCTTCGACGACGCGGACGTCGAGGCCGCCGCCCACGGCGCCGTCGCGGGCGCCCTGATCAACACCGGCCAGGACTGCACCGCCGCCACCCGCGCCTACGTCCAGCGCCCGCTGTACGACGCGTTCGTGGCCGCCGTCGCCGAGCTGATGGCGTCCGTACGCCTCGGCGACCCGTTCGACCCGCACACCGACCTCGGCCCCCTCATCTCGCGCACCCAGCGCGACCGCGTTGCGGGCTTCGTCGAGCGGGCCCGCGGCTACGCCACCGTCGTCACCGGCGGTGAGGCCCCCGGCGGCGATCTCGTCAAGGGCGCCTACTACCGGCCCACCCTCATCACCGGTGCCGCCCAGGACAGCGAGATCGTCCAGTCCGAGATCTTCGGCCCGGTCCTGGTCGTCCTCCCCTTCGACAGCGACGACGAGGGCCTGGCCCTGGCCAATGACACCCCCTACGGCCTCGCCGCCTCCGCCTGGAGCCGCGATGTCTACCGGACCCACCGCGCCACCCGCGAGATCAAGGCCGGATGTGTGTGGATCAACGACCACATCCCGATCATCAGCGAGATGCCGCACGGCGGCTTCAAGAAGTCCGGCTACGGCAAGGACATGTCGGCGTACTCCCTCGAGGAGTACACGCAGGTCAAGCATGTGATGTTCGACAACACGGCGGAGGTCCGCAAGGACTGGCACCGCACGGTCTTCGGGGACCGACAGATCTGATCCGTGCGGCCACCGCGGGTGGCCTTCGGCCGGCTGGGACCGGCCCGCACCGGCCGGCACCTTCGAAAGGCACAGCTTCATGGAACGAACGGAACCAACGGGGCCAACGGAACCCACCCACGAGTCCGAGAGCCTGTCCCCACCGCAGATCGCCGCGATCCGCCGCAGCATGACCAGCGGCCGGATGGCACTGACCCGCCGCGGCCTGCTGCGCGCCGGCAGCGCCGGAGCGTTCGCCATCGGCGGGCTCGGGGCGCTGAGCGGCTGCGGCATCCCGCCCGCGGGGCGCGCCGAGGCGGACAACGCTTCCGATGACCACTCCGACGACGAGAAGCGGGTCAACTTCTCCAACTGGACCGAGTACATCGACGTCACCGACGACAACAAGCACCGTCCGACGCTCGAGGAGTTCCGGCGCCGCACCGGCATCACGGTGAAGTACACCGAGGACATCAACGACAACGTCGAGTTCTTCGGAAAGATCAAGCCCCAGCTCGCCGCGGGCCAGGACACCGGACGCGACCTCATCTGCGTCACCGACTGGCTGGCCGGACGGATGATCCGGCTCGGCTGGATGCAGCGGCTGGACGCGGCCAACCTGCCGCACGCGTACACCAACCTCGGGCAAGGCTTCCGCAATCCGGACTGGGACCCGGGCCGCGCCCACTCCTACCCGTGGACCGGTATCCCCGCCGTCATCGCGTACAACAAGAAGGCCACCGACGGCCGCGCGATCACCTCCGTCTCCCAGCTGCTGGAGGACCCCAAGCTCAAGGGCCGGGTCGGCATGCTGACCGAGATGCGCGACACCGTCGGGCTCACCCTGCTCGACATGGGCAAGCGCCCCGAGACCGTCACCGCCGACGAGTACGACGCCGCCATCGCCCGGCTCCAGAAGGCCACCGACCGCGGTCAGATCCGCCGGTTCACCGGCAACGACTACACCGGCGACCTCACCAAGGGCGACCTCGCCGCGTGTCTGGCCTGGGCCGGTGACCTCATCCAGCTCCAGGCGGACAACCCGGAGATCGAGTTCGCCATCCCGGAGGCGGGCTACATGATCTCCACCGACAACCTCCTCATCCCCGACAAGGCCCGCCACAAGAAGAACGCCGAACGGCTCATCGACTACTACTACGAGCCCAAGGTCGCCGCGAAGACCGCCGCGTACATCAACTACGTCTGTCCGGTCGACGGCGTACGCGCCGAACTTGCGAAGATCGACAAGGATCTGGCGAACAACCCGCTGATCATCCCGGATGACGAGATGGTCGCCAAGGCCCACGCTTTCCGCCTGCTGTCGAGCAAGGAAGAGACGGCATTCGAGGACAAGTTCGCCAAGCTCACCGGCGCCTGACAAGCGAGGAAGACCCCAGCCATGCCCCAGCAGCCCACCACCGGCGGTGATGTCCGCCTCACCGGGATCAGCAAGACCTACGGGTCGTTCACCGCCGTCCACCCGCTCGATCTGGACATACCCGCCGGCTCCTTCTTCGCCCTGCTCGGCGCCTCCGGCTGCGGCAAGACCACCACCCTGCGCATGATCGCGGGCCTGGAGGACCCCACCACCGGCACCGTCCTGCTCGCCGGACAGGACGTCACCGCCCTCCCGCCGTACAAGCGCCCGGTGAACACCGTCTTCCAGAGCTACGCCCTCTTCCCGCACCTCGACATCTACGAGAACGTCGCCTTCGGCCTGCGCCGCCGCGGCATCAGGTCGGTGAAGAAGCAGGTCGACGAGATGCTGGAGCTGGTCCAGCTCGGCGACTTCGCCCGCCGCAAGCCCCAGCAGCTCTCCGGCGGCCAGCAGCAGCGCGTCGCCGTCGCCCGCGCGCTGATCAACCACCCGCGGGTGCTGCTCCTCGACGAGCCGCTGGGCGCCCTCGACCTCAAGCTGCGCCGTCAGATGCAGCTCGAGCTCAAGCGCATCCAGACCGAGGTGGGCATCACCTTCGTCCATGTCACCCACGACCAGGAGGAGGCCATGACCATGGCCGACACGGTCGCGGTGATGAACGGCGGCCGCGTCGAGCAGCAGGGCGCCCCCGCCGAGCTCTACGAGAACCCCGCCACCACCTTCGTCGCCAACTTCCTCGGCACCTCCAACCTCATCGAGGCCGAGATCAGCGACAAGAGCGGCGGCACCCTGGTGCTGACCACCGCGGGCGGCAAGCTCGCCCTGCCCGCCGCCCGCTGCGGCGCGCCCGTGCGCACCGGCGGCAAGGTGCTCGTCGGAGTGCGCCCGGAGAAGATCTCCCTCACCCACGCCGAGGACGCCGGCACCGTCGCCGACGGGCGCAACCGGATCACCGGCCGGATCGCGGACTCCAGCTTCATCGGCGTCTCCACGCAGTACGTGGTGCAGACCCCGGACTGCCCCGAGATCGCCGTCTACGAGCAGAACATCGAACGCGATGCGCGGCTGGTCCCCGGCGCCGAGGTCGTCCTGCACTGGAACCCGGCGCACACCTTCGGCCTCGACGCCGCCCAGGACATCGACGCGGGCACGGAACGCGACGAGGAGGCGGCGTGAGCGCGACCACCGCCCCCAAACCGGCACCCCCGGCGCCGCCCCCGCCGCCGGCAGCCGCGGCGGGCGTCCGTAAGGCCGCGCTCCGCAAGAAGCTGGTCCCCTACTGGCTGCTGCTCCCCGGCATCCTGTGGCTGCTGATCTTCTTCGCGGCGCCGCTGGTCTACCAGGCGTCCACCTCGGTCCAGACCGGCTCCCTCGAAGAGGGCTTCAAGGTCACCTGGCACTTCCAGACCTACTGGGACGCGCTTACCGAGTACTACCCGCAGTTCCTGCGCTCGGTGATGTACGCGGCGACCGCCACCGTGCTGTGCCTGCTGCTCGGCTATCCGCTCGCGTATCTCATCGCGTTCCGCGCGGGCCGCTGGCGCAATCTGGTGATGATCCTGGTCATCGCGCCGTTCTTCACCAGCTTCCTGATCCGCACGCTGGCCTGGAAGACCATCCTGTCCGACAGCGGTCCGGTGGTCGGCGTGCTGAACTCCCTGCACATCCTGGATGTGACCAGTCAGCTCGGGCTCACCGAGGGCGAACGGGTGCTGGCCACGCCGCTGGCGGTGGTCTGCGGTCTGACGTACAACTTCCTGCCCTTCATGATCCTGCCCCTCTACAGCTCGCTGGAGCGCATCGACGGCAGGCTGCACGAGGCGGCCGGGGATCTGTACGCCAAGCCCTTCACCACCTTCCGCAAGGTGACCTTCCCGCTGTCGATGCCGGGCGTGGTCGCGGGCACCCTGCTCACCTTCATTCCGGCCACGGGCGACTACATCAACGCCGAGCTGCTGGGCTCGACCGACCAGAAGATGGTCGGCAACGTCATCCAGTCGCAGTTCCTGCGGGTACTCGACTACCCGACGGCCGCGGCGCTGTCCTTCATCCTCATGGCGGCGATCCTCGCGATGGTCACCGTCTATATCCGCAGGTCCGGGACGGAGGATCTGGTCTGATGGCTCTGACACGCTGGATACGGCGGAACCTGGTCGTCATCGCGGGGCTCGGCACGCTCGCCTATCTGATCCTGCCCAACGTCGTCGTCCTGGTCTTCTCCTTCAACAAGCCCAACGGCCGGTTCAACTACGAATGGCAGCGGTTCTCCACCGACGCCTGGACCGACCCCTGCGGCGTCGCCGACATGTGCGGCTCGCTCGCGCTGAGCCTGAAGATCGCGGTGTGGGCGACCATCGGCGCCACCGTCCTGGGCACCATGATCGCCTTCGCGCTGGCCCGCTACCGTTTCCGGGCCCGCCCGGCCGTCAACAGCCTGATCTTCCTGCCGATGGCGATGCCCGAGGTCGTCATGGCCGCCTCGCTGGCCACGCTCTTCCTCAACATGGGCGTCGACTTCGGCTTCTGGACGATCCTCATCGCCCACATCATGTTCTGCCTGAGCTTCGTCGTCACCGCCGTCAAGGCGCGGGTGCTGAGCATGGACCCCCGGCTGGAACAGGCCGCCCAGGACCTCTACGCCTCCCCGGCGCAGACCTTCCTGCGCGTCACCCTGCCGATCGCGGCCCCCGGTATCGCCGCCGGTGCGCTGCTGTCCTTCGCGCTCTCCTTCGACGACTTCATCATCACCAACTTCAACGCCGGCTCGACCGTCACCTTCCCCATGTTCGTCTGGGGATCCGCACAGCGCGGTACGCCCGTACAGGTCAATGTGATCGGCACGGCGATGTTCGCCATCGCGGTGCTGTGCGTCCTCGTCGGCCAACTGGCCGGCACCCGCCGCAAGAGGAGCTGAAACCCATGGCCGCAGACGCCATGACGCGCTCTACCGGGGACAGCGCCCCCGGACCGTCCGCCCTGGAATCCCTGGCCGACGCCGCGTACACCCCGTACTGGCTGGAGGACCCCGGCCGGCCCCGTGCCCGTCCCGCCCTCGTCGGGGACGAGCACTGCGATCTGCTGGTCATCGGCGGCGGCTACAGCGGACTGTGGACCGCCCTGATCGCCAAGGAGCGCGACCCCGACCGCGATGTGGTGCTGCTCGAGGGCCAGGAGATCGGCTGGGCCGCCTCCGGGCGCAACGGCGGCTTCTGCGCCGCCTCCCTCACCCACGGCCTCGGCAACGGTCTGGCCCGCTGGCCCGGTGAACAGGCCGAACTCGAACGGCTCGGCCACCGGAACCTCGACGAGATCGAAGCCACCGTCGCCCGCTACGGCATCGACTGCGACTTCGAGCGCACCGGCGAGATCGACGTGGCCACCGAGCCCCACCAGATCGAGGAGCTGCGCGAGACCGCCGAACTGACCGCCCGGCTCGGCGTCGCGGAGCAGGAGTTCCTCGACCGCGACGCGGTGCGCGCCGAGGTCGACTCGCCGACCTTCCTCGCCGGGCTGTGGGACCGCAAGGGCGTGGCGATGGTGCACCCCGCCAAGCTGGCCTGGGGCCTGAAGCGCGCCTGCGCCGAACTGGGCGTACGGATCTACGAGCACACCCCGGCCGAGCGGCTGACGAGCGCCGGGGCGGCGATGGCCGTCCGTACCCCGTACGGCCGGGTGCGTGCCCGTCAGGTGGCGCTCGCCACCAACGCCTTCCCCGCGCTGGTGCGGCGCGTCCGCCCGTATGTCGTGCCCGTCTACGACCACGCGCTGATGACGGAGCCGCTGACCGAGGAGCAGCTCGACGCGATCGGCTGGAAGCGGCGGCAGGGGCTGAGCGACACCAACAACCACTTCCACTACTTCCGCATCACCGCCGACCACCGCATCCTGTGGGGCGGCTACGACATCATCTACCGCTACGGCGGCCGGGTGCGCGCCGAGTACGACCACCACCCGGCCACCTACGGCACCCTCGCCCGGAACTTCTTCCGCTGCTTCCCGCAGCTGGAGGGCGTGCGTTTCAGCCACGCCTGGGGCGGCGCGATCGACACCTGCTCGCGCTTCTCCCCGTTCTTCGGCAGCGCGCACGGCGGACGGGTGGTCTACGCCCTCGGGTACACCGGCCTCGGCGTCGGGGCGACCCGCTTCGGCGCGGAGGTGATGCTCGATCTGCTCGGCGGTGAGCCCAGCGCGCGCACCCGGCTGGAGATGGTGCGCAGCAAGCCGCTGCCCTTCCCGCCGGAGCCGGTGCGCTGGGCGGGCATCGGGATCACGCAGTGGTCGATGACCCGGGCGGATGAGAACGGGGGCCGCCGGAATCTGTGGCTGAAGGCGATGGACAAGATAGGGCTGGGCTTCGACAGCTGAGGTGGGCCTGCGGCCCGGGTGGTCGGCCACGGCCACGTCGGAGGACGCCGACCAGCCCGCCATCACTCCTCCGACGCGAGTGTCTCCAGCGCGAAGAGCACCACGTGCTGCCAGAACATGGCCGGGCTGTCGAAGGACTGCGGATCGACGTCGCGGATCTCCCCGACCAGGCGGCGCACCTCGTCTGCGATCTCTTCCTCCGATTCGTCCTCGTCCGCGCTGTAGAACAGGTCGAGGCCCTTGAACTTCAACCGGAGCTCGTACGCGGTCTCCAGGAACCGCTCCAGGGACGTGTTGGCGAGCGCGAACTTCCGGTCGCTGCTCCCCGGCTCGTACCAGTAGATGCGGTTGTCCGCCCGAGACATGCAGGCCAAACCGCCCATGCCCGAGGCGATCACGATGTCGTCCCGAACCTCCGGCGGGAACTTGTCCGGCGTCCCGGTGTCGAGGGCCTGGCTGATGGTCAGCGGCGGGTCGGTCCGGACGTTGCCGAAATACAGCTGGCCCAGGAGTGACTGGGGCATGCCGACCTCGGTCAGCAGCCGCCGATCCTCGGGGTTGGCGAAATGCCGCTCGGCGACCTCCGGCGGCATCGTCTCGACCCAGAGCGAGCCGAACGCCGACACCAATTCCGCGTGCGTGACCATCGCGGGCTCCTCAGCCGGCTGCCTACCCGGTTTACCACGGGGCGTACCTTAGCAAGTTCGGCCACGGACACTCGCCGGCGCAGCGCTGACCGCCTGCACCCTGTGGCTGCCTGTCGCCGGAGCCAGGCACCCCGTTCAGTGCGGTGACGGTTTCGGGTCCAGGGCGTTGCCGACGGTGCAGCCACCCTCTCCGGGCATCCGCTGGATCCGGGGCGGCACCCACACCTCGGTGGCACCGGGGCCCACGCGGGCAAGAAGGCAGTCCTGCGCGTCGAAGCCGTTTCCCTTTACCAACAGAAGAACGCCGACCCGGCCGCCGTCCGCCTTCACCTCGGTGCGGATCGCCGGATCCAGGTCCAGGGCAGCGAGCGTACGCCGCACCTCGGCCTCGTCCACCCGGCCGCCCTCCGGCACCCGGGGAAGTTTCGCGCGGAGCTCCTCGTACGGCAGCCGGGGCGGTTCGGGTGGCGGGGCGAAGGTCAGCGCAGGGCCATCCGGGCAGTCCACGTCACGGGGATCCTCATCCCACTCCGACTTGGGTGACACCCGCACCGCGAAACAGCGCCGCACGTCGACCTCTTCAGAGTCCCATCCGTTGTACGCCGAGCCCGACGTGCGGACGACCACGTCGACGCCGTCCCCGTCGTGTGTCGAGGTGCCCGTCACCCGCAGTACCTCCACCCCGTCGAGGACGGCACCACCCCGCAGTCGACGGCGAACAGCAACAGCGGGGCGAGCAGCAGCAGTCGGCGCATGCGTCCACCCTTCCGGCACCGGGCGCGGCGGGCAAGCGCTCGCGTACTCAGACCGGCGTAGGTGTTCACACTCCGCGCCCATCCGAGGGTCGGCGAGGCCGCAGACCCGCCCCTCCGCCGGGGGTCTCGCGATCCGGTGCCAGGAGCGAGGCGGCGTGGTCGGGTACATAGGTCTGCAGATGCCGGGGCGGCCGCTCGTACCCGGTGGGCGCGGGACGGGGCGGCAGTCGCAGGTCCGGCAGCCGGACGTCGCCGTACGGCACGGTGGACAGCAGGTGGGCGATCATGTTGATGCGGGCCGCGCGTTTGTCGTCGGCCTCGACGACGTACCAGGGGGCCTCGGGGATATCTGTGCGCGCGAACATCTCGTCCTTGGCCTGGGAGTACGCCTCCCAGCGCGTGATGGACTCCAGGTCCATCGCCGAGATCTTCCAGCGCCGGGTGGGGTCGCTCAGCCGCCTGCGGAACCGCTGCTCCTGTTCGGTGTCGCTCACCGAGAACCAGTACTTGCGCAGCAGAATCCCGTCCTCGACCAGCATCCGTTCGAAGACCGGGCACTGGTGCAGGAAGCGCTGGTGCTCCTCCTCGGTGCAAAAACCCATGACGCGCTCGACGCCGGCCCGGTTGTACCAGCTGCGGTCGAAGAGCACGATCTCACCCGCGGCGGGAAGCTGCTCGACGTAGCGCTGGAAGTACCACTGAGTGCGCTCCCGCTCGGTCGGCACCGGCAGAGCGACGATCCGCGCGATACGCGGGTTCAGGCTCTCGGTGACCCGTTTGATCGCGCCGCCCTTGCCGGCGGCGTCGCGCCCCTCGAAGACCACCACCAGCCGCCACCCCTCGGCCCGCACCCACTCCTGGAGCCTCACCAGCTCGATCTGCAGACGTGACATCTCCTGCTCGTACCTGGCCCGGGGCAGTCGGCCAAAGCCGCGGTCGCCCATGAGGCCAGTGTCGCATCGCACGGACCGCTCCGCCCCGCCACCGCGTCCCGCGCTGACACCGCGCCCAACGGCGCCCCCAGCGGCCTACGTCTCCTGGGCTAGCCGACTGGATTCCAGTTGAACCAGCCTCGGGAAGTGTCGGAGATGTCTGTGGGTTCGTCGCAAGTCTGGGATGTAAAGATCTGCAGGGCGACGGCGTCCGCGCGCGCCGCATAGTGGTCCGCCAGAACTACCAAGATCAGAACCGAAGACAGCATGAGCGCGGGAAGAACTCGTCCTCGGTGTACGCATGAGATGACCAGTGCTGCCACGGCCAGCACGAGGCCGGCCAGCAGGAGCCACCGGTTCCTGCCCGCTTCCTGGTCGAGTCGTTTCGAGGGTGTTCTACGATCACCGCATGCCGCGCTTCGCACACGACTTCCCCTTCGACCCGTCCTACGGCCGAGCGCTCAACGAACTGCTGCAGATCGCGGCACCCGCCGCCCCCGCCGACTTCGACGGGTTCTGGCGCGACAGATACGAGGAAGCCCGCCGGGTCGAGCCGGAGTCGCGCATCGGTGCACTCGTGGAAGAGCGCGATGGTGTGCGGATCTTCGACGTGTCCTACGCGTCGACACACGGCCGGCGCGGCGGCTGGCTGGTCCTGCCTGCCGACGTGGCATCGGTGCGCCACGGTTTCGTCATCGGCCATGGCTACGGCGGCCGGGCCCAGGCCGGCCAGGACATCCCGCTTCCCCTGCCCGCCTCGGCGGCGATCCTGCCGTGCGTGACCGGCATGCCGAGCAAGGGACTGCTTCCGGGCGTGCCGAGCGTCGCCGACGACCATGTGCTGCACGGCATCGACTCGCGTGACGGCTATGTCATCGGCGACTGTGTCGCGGACCTGTGGTGTGCGGCCTCGGCGCTCACCGAGCTGGTCCCGGCGCTCGCCGGCCGTGGGCTCGGGTACCTCGGGGAGAGCTTCGGCGGCGGTCTTGGCGCCCTCGGGCTGCCGTGGGACGGGCGCTTCGCGGCGGCACAGCTACGGGTCCCCACCTTCGGCAACCACCCGCTGCGTCTGACGCTTCCCTGCGTCGGCAGCGGCGAGGCCGTACGCCGCCACCGCCGAAACCACCCCGGCATCGTCGATGTCCTCGCCTACTACGACGCGGCCTCCGCGGCGACGCGGATGGACATCCCGGTGCTTGTCGCCCTCGCCCTCTTCGATCCGGTCGTGCCGCCGCCGGGCCAGTTCGCGGTGTACAACGCGCTCTCGGGGCCGCGCGAACTGCACGTCCTGCAAGCCGGCCACTTCCCCTATGACGGGGAGGACGTCGAGGCACAGGCGCTGCGTGCGGCCACGGCGGAGTTCTTCACCAAGCACCTGGTATGACATCGGCACCGGTCTCCGTCGCCGTGGCGTGGCGTGGCGTGGCGTGGCGTTGGAGACCGGTGCCGATGGCCGATGGGGTCAGTCAGGGCCTATGCGGCGTCGGCCCCGATGTTCGGCGGGCTGGGGATGGTGGCCCCGTAGTAGTCCACACCGCCGTTGCCGGACACGGCCGTTCCCGTTCCGAGGGCCGGGGAGCCCGACTTGAGCGTGTATGCCTGCGGACACGGCTGCGGCCCCGTGCCCGAGGTCGGAGACCATGAGCACGTACCGCCCCCGCCGGGCGAGGTGAACAGCGGGTCACCCCACACCGCGGCCGACTCAAGACCCGCCGCCTTCCACGCGGCGAAGTCGGCGTAGGTCGTGCCGCTCCAGCGCCAACCGCCGGTGTTCGTGCCGTAGTACAGGTTGTTCGACAGCGTCATGCCGGTCTGCCCGTACGGGTTGTAGTACATCTGGCCGGTCTTGCCGTACGTGCCCTTGTTGGCCATGTGGCAGATGTTGTCCTTGACCTGCGAACCACTGGCCCATGTGCCCGCGGCATAGCCGAACATGAAGCACGCGCTCGCGCCGGCCTTCTTGTTGGCACTTTGGTCCTTGTTGGTGAAGAAGGTGTTGCCGTAGATCGACAGCGCGTTCTTCGGCGCGCTGGGCACCACGTCGAACAGGCCGCCCTGGGCGTTCGCCCAGTCGTCGTTCTCGGAGATGTTGTAGCGGTAGGTGTTCGGCCCCCACACCCTCGAACTGGCCGTCGAGGTGTAGGCCAGGTAGCCGCTGCCCGCGTTGTTGTGGGTGTAGTTGTACTCCACCACCGAGTTGGTGGTGCCGCCGTCGAGATCGATGCCGTCCCAGTCGCAGCCGGCCGTGTACGCCGGCGACGGCTGCACGTTGTACACCTCGTTGTGGCGGATCGTCACAGCATTCGAGGTGTACGTCATGATGCCGCTGGCGCCGCCGCACGAGGTCACGTTCGCCCCGATGTCATGGACCACGTTGCGCTCGATGACCGCGCCGTTCCAGCCGTTCCCGGTCAGCCCGGCCCCGACGCTCTGGGGGGACATACCCAGGTTGTAGACGGAGTTGCCGGCGACCCGGACACTGGTGATGTTCACCCCCGAGCCCCAGCCGTAGATGCCGGGGCCGGCGGTCGAGGTCACGCTGGAACCGTGCAGCTTGTTGTCGAGGATCTGCACATCGTCCAACGGCCCGCTGTTGCCGTTGACCGCGTAGCCCAGGACCATGATCTGTCCGCCGAAGGTGCTGCTGCTGCCACTGGGCTGCGCGAACCCGGAGATGTCCGAACCCGTCACCTTCAGGCCCTTGGTCGCCGTCGACGACTTCTGGTTCTGCAGCAGCACACCGGCCGCGGTCGTGGTGCCGTTGACCAGCGTCAGGTTGTTCAGCTCGAAGCCGCTCACGGCATCGGCGGTGACCGCCGCCGAGTACTCCCCCGTGCAGGTGGACTTCAGCGTGGCCTTTCCGGTGCCGTACGACGTCACCTTGAACGGCGTGGACGCCGACGACACCGGCACGTTCGTCGAGTTGAACACCAGGCAGCCGGAGAACCACTCCTGGCCCTGGAACGCGACGGTACTGCCCTGCGGGAAGGCGAATCCGTTGACCTTGCCGACCGACTTCCATGCCTGGTCCGGCGACGTTCCGCTGTTGCTGTCACTGCCGAACGTCGACACATAGTAGGTGGTGGTAGCGGCGTGCGCGGTCCCGGTCGCGGCACCCGCCAGCAGCAGGCCCAGCATTCCCTGGGCCACCACTGCTGCACACATTCTTGCTCTCATGCTTACTCCCCACTGAGTGACCGTGACGACGCACGGACACGCAGATGACGACTCGTGGATGAGGCATGTCCGACGCGCCACGCACGGCCCAGCCGACGTGGCGTCGGACGCGATGTACCGACTCGCTGCATCACTCCCTTCGGCCGGACCACAGCCCGCCCCGCCGGTGGTCAGGTGATCAGGAGGGTGCTCCGGGCGCGGGTCTGTGAGCTGTTGCCCGTGTGGATGTGGATCTCGCCCGGCTCCACTGTGAAAACTCCGGCCGGGTCGTTGGTCCAGAAGCCGACGTCTTCTGCGCCCAGGGTGAAGCGGACCTCCTGCCGCTCCCCCGCCGCCAGCCGGATCCTGCGGAAGCCACGCAGTCGGCGGATCGGCTGGGCGATGCTTGCTGCGGGGTCCTGGACGTAGAGCTGGACCACCTCGTCGCCCTCGCGGTCCCCACTGTTGCGGACCACGACGGCCACCTCCACCGTCGCGCCCGCCCGCAGTTCCTCCGCCCCGATCCGCTCACGGCTCAGCACCGGGTCGCCCAGCCAGAAGGTGGTGTAGCTCAGGCCGTGGCCGAACGCGAACTCCGGCCCGTCGGCGAGGTCGAGGTACTTCGACACGTACTTCACATCGGGCGCGGCCGGGTCGGAGGGGCGGCCGGTCCGCTCGTGGTTGTAGTAGAGCGGGAGCTGACCGACCGCGCGCGGGAAGGTCACGGGCAGCTTGCCGCCCGGGGCCACGGCTCCGGTCAGGACGTCCGCCACGGCGGGGCCCGCCTCGATGCCCGGGTGCCAGGCCATCACGATCGCCGACACCTTGTCCGCCCAGCCGCCGATGGTGAGCGGGCGCCCGCCGACGAGCACCACGACGCAGGGCTTGCCGGCCGCGGCGACCGCCCCGATGAGCTGTTCCTGGGCGCCGGGCAGGCCGAGCTCGCTGCGTACGGCCGCCTCTCCGCTGATCGCGGGCGGTTCGCCCACCACGAGGACGACGGCGTCGGCGGCCTCGGCAGCCGCCACGGCCTCCGGAATGCCGCTGGTGTCGAACCCGTCCGGGGACACCCCGGCGGCGTGGCGGATGTCGGTGTCCGGCAGTGCCGCGCGCAGACCGGCAAGCACGGGGACCGCCGCGGGCGCGCCGGGCAGCGTCCATGTGCCCAGCAGGTCACCGGAGTCGGCGAAGGGACCGACGACCGCGAGCGAGCGCAGGGCAGGCGCGTCGAGGGGCAGGACATGGTTGTCGTTCTTCAGCAGCACCATGCAGCGCCCGGCGACCTCGCGCGCCGCGGCCCGCGCCGCGGGGGTCGACGCCGTCAGCGCCGCGGACTCCTCGACGTACGAGCGCTCGAACAGGCCCAGTCGCAGTTTCAGGCGCAGCACCCGGGCCACGGCGTCATCCAGCCGCTCCTGGCTCAGCGCCCCGGAGGCGAGCAGGTCCCGGCCGTGGTCGACGAAGGTGGTGGAGACCATCTCCATGTCGACTCCGGCGGTCAGGGACCGCCGTGCCGCCTCGGCCTCGTTCGCCACGTTGCCGTGTGCGATCAGTTCCTGGACGCCCGTCCAGTCGCTGACCACGACGCCGTCGAAGCCCCACGCGTCCTTGAGGATGTCGGTCAGGGTGTGCGGGTTGGCGTGGGCCGGGACGCCGCTGATGGTGTTGAAGGCCGCCATGACCGTGGCGGCGCCGGCGTCGACCGCGGCCCGGAACGGCGGCAGGTAGAGGTTGCGCAGCCGCTGCTCGGACACGTCGACGGTGTTGTAGTCGCGGCCACCCTCCGCGCCGCCGTAGGCCACGAAGTGCTTGGCACAGGCTGCGATCCGGTCCGGCGCGCTCAGATCGGCGCCCTGGTAGCCGCGCACCTTGGCCGCCGCGTAGCCGGCGGTCAGATACGGGTCCTCGCCGATACTCTCCGCGATCCGGCCCCAGCGCGGCTCCCGGGTGACGTCCATCATCGGGGAGAACGTCCAGTGGGTGCCGTTGGAGCGGGCCTCGCGCGCGGAGACCTCGGCGTCCTTCTCCGTCACCGCCGGGTCGAAGGCGGCGGCCTGGGCGAGCGGGATCGGGAACGTGGTGTGGTAGCCGTGGATCACATCCAGGCCGAAGACCAGCGGAATGCCCAGGCGGGACTCCTCCACGGCGATGCGCTGGAGAGCATTGCTCGCCTCGGCACCGACGACGTTGAGCACCGAGCCGAGCAGACCCTTGCGCGCGGCGGCCTCGGCCCCCTCCGTGTCGGCGCCCCCCGGACCGGTTTCCCACTCCCAGGCCAGCTGCTGCAGCTGGCCCAGCTTCTCATCGACGGTCATCTGGGCCAGGAGTTCCTCGATACGGGACTCGTGGTCATGGCCGCTCATGGCGGATTCCTCTCAGGTGTGAATCGAGCCCGCGCCCCCGGCTGTCAGGGACCGAGGGCGCGGGAGACAGAACGTGCCGTCGGAACCACGGCCCGTGGCGTGCGTGTCCGATCCTCAGTACGCGGCTGATCCTCAGTAGTGGTGCGCTCGGCTGCGGATCTCCTCCGGCCAGGCCAGTTGAATCCCGAGTGTCTGGCCGAGCAGGTGCTGGTAGTCGGCGAGCCGGGCCTGGTCCGAGCGGACCTTACGGGGCGGCAGGGCCCGGTCGAGGCAGAATCCGGCCAGGGCCCCCACGGCCTCGCCGATGGCCCACTCCACGGGGTGCAGCCGGTAGCAGCCGTTGGTGATGTGCGTGGTGCCGATGTTCTTGTTGGCCGGCAGGAGATTGTCGACGCGTACGGGGATCAGGGCGCCCAGGGGGATCTGGAAGGGGTAGGACTCGATGTCGATATAGGTGCGGCCCGCGGTGCTGGGATGCAGGTCGATGCGGTAGCTGCCGAGGCCCACGCTGTCGTGGAACACCTCGCCTCCGGAGCCCGGCGGGCGGGCCTCGACGCCCACGTGCTGTTCGAGGACGGTGAACTCGGCCCGGATACGGCGGGATTCGCGGATGTACGGGGTCTTGGCCAGGCCGTCAGGGGTGCCGGTGACGTCGGGCCGCAGGCGCAGGCCCGGCCAGCCGGTGCCGCCGTCGGGGCGAGGAGCCTCGGTCTGCAACCAGTGCAGGAAGGACAGCGACAGGTCGCGGCTGGCCGCGAGCGCCGCCTGCCGCTGCTCGGCGTCGACGCCCAGTAACGGCGCCTCCCAGTAGTCGATCTGTGGCCAGTTGACGACGGTGAGGTCGGAGGCGACGGCCCCGGCGGCCAGCTGCTCGCGGGCCAGGATGCGGCGGAACTCCCACAGGCCGAAGTGCTGGCCGGCCTCCCGGCCGCCTCCCATCAGCGCCCAGGTGCGCTGCTGGAGGGTGATCGGGACGACGTCGGTGAAGGAGAGTTGCGGGCCGGGCCAGAACGGGGCGACGGTGGTGCGCCAGTGGTCGTAGGAGGCGGGCCGGTCGATCACATGGTCCTCGCCGGGCCGGTGTTCCAGGGCGAAGCACCAGGACACGGCCTGCTGGTCGAGGGGGTCGGCGGTGTCGGGCGCATGCGGCTCCCCGGTCTCGTCGCGGCCCTCCGCGCCGAAGACATGCTCCACGCCGGCCAGTTCCAGCAGGTCGCCGAGTTCGGTGGCGTCGGCGACGTACGAGGCGTGGACGGTGATCTCGTGTCCGTCGTGCCGGTCGGTCAGCGTGACGGCCTCGACGCGGTCGCCGTCGGTGTGCGCGGCGACGGGCTCGTACCCGGTGAGGACGGTTATCGCGCCGGAGGACCGCCACGGGGCGAGCATCTCCTCGATGACGGCCACGGCCACCCGTGGTTCGTGGCACATCCGGCTCACGATGCCACGCCCCGGGTCGAGGAGCGGGTCCTGCGCGGCGTCCGGTCCGAGGGGGTAGTTCCGGCGATAGTAGTCGCGTACCCGACGGCGCAGTTCGGCGTAGCCGGGCGGCGCGGCCGGGCCCTCGATCCAGGGATGTTCGTCGGGCGGCACGGCCTGTGCGGTGAGCTGTCCGCCGAGCCAGTCGGTGGCCTCGGTGAGCACCACCGTCCGGCCGAGCCGGGCGGCGGTGAGCGCCGCGGCCACGCCGCCGAGTCCGCCGCCGACGACGAGGAACTCGGTTCGTATTTCTCTCATGGGCTCGGGGCTCCTTCTGCCGGTCGAAGTGGCCAGTTCGGGGGCGTACCCGAAGGGCCGGCCTCGCCGGTGGGTGTGGGTTAAGTGCGGGTATCCGTGGAGAGACGGTGTGCGGGCAGCACCGGACCGCCGTCCGTCGGGTTTCAGGGCAGGCCGGGACCTACGGACGGCGCCGCTCATCTCTCGGCGCCTCCTGCGGCGGCGGGCGTTCGGCCCTACTCGCTCACCGCCGCGATGGTGGTGCCCCGGATCAGCGGACACGGCACCAGCAGGCTGCCGGTCCGCTGCTCGGGGTCGTCGAGCGTGGCCTGGAGCCGGTCCACCGCGAGGCGTCCGATCTCGATGCGGGGAATCACCAGGGAGTCCCACTGCCCGGACAGATCCGCGGGCGCCCGCTCCAGCACGGCGACGGACACGTCATCGGGAATCTTCCGGCCACGGGCGCCCAGTTGCTCGCGCAGGGACTCCGCGAGCCGCACGCTCTCCGCCACAATCGCGGTCACCGCGCCGCGCGCCACCTCGTCGAGCCAGGAGCCCTCGATGTCCGGTGTGCCATGGAAACCTGGGGAGGTGTCCGTCACGCCGAGCCGCTGGACGGCCTCCGCGTAGCCGGCGCGGCGGTCCTCGTACGGCTCCATTTCCATCCACTCGCGTACGTAGCCGAACCGCCGGTGGCCGTGTTCCGCGAGCCGTTGCACGATCTGCCCGCTCGCCGACCGGTAGTCGGGGATGATCTGCGGGATCTCCGCACCGGGCACCTCACGGCGGCCGATGTGGAGAAAGGGATAGCCCTCGTACCAGAGCCGGGCCAACTCGCCGCGGTCGGTGGAGACACCGAGCAGAATGCTGCCGTCGGCCAGGTTGAGCCGATTAGTGCCGTTCCGGTAGACCTTCCGCCCGCCGTCGCCGCCGGACCCGGTGGAGGTGAACAGCACCAGGTCGAAGCCCGTCTCCTCGGCCCGCTCCTCGATCCCGAGCAGGAACTCGAAGTAGAAGTCCTCGTGCGCGCGCGGGAAGACGCGCTCGAAGGTGTGCACGCCCAGCAGGTTGTTCCGCTTCTTGCGCATGGCCCGGGCGGCGGGGTTGGCGACGTATCCGAGCTCGCGCACCGCTTCGAAGACTCGCTGCCGGGTTTCCTCCGGGATCCGCGCCGTTGCCGCGTTCCCGCTGATCACCCGGGACACCGCCGACTGTGACACGCCTGCCAGCCGAGCCACATCCGCCTGGTTGGGCGCCTTGTCGCGCCGTCGTCCTGTCACGGTGCTCCTCGCAGCGTCTCCCGCCGGGCGGTGGTGGCCGCGGCGTGTGTCGTCTCGGCCAGTTCCCGGGCCCGGCCCTTGACGTGCAGCCAGCACGTCGCCCAGTGCCCGTCGCCCAACTCGGTGCGCGGCGGGGCGTCGGTGACGCACTCTTCCATCGCGAACGGGCAGCGGGGGTGGAAACGGCAGCCTGTCGGCGGGTCGATCAGGCTGGGCGGCTCACCCAGCTCGTCGGCTCCCGCGAAGAGCGCGTCGCGGTCGCCCACTCCGCGCTCGGGGTCCGGGGAGGACTCTATGAGCAGTTTGGTGTACGGGTGCTGCGGTGACGCGATCACGTCCTCTTTGGGGCCGGATTCCACCATCTGCCCGGCGTACATCACGGCGATCTCATCGCACAGATAGCGGGCACTGGCAATGTCGTGGGTGATGTACAGCAGCGCGAGTCCGTCCTCGGTCCGCAGCCGCTGGAGCAGATTGAGCATCTCCAGCCGGATCGACACGTCCAGCATGGAGATCGGCTCGTCGCCGAGCAGGACCTTGGGCTCCACGGCGAGCGCGCGGGCGATCACGACGCGCTGGCGCTGCCCGCCGGAGAGCTCGTGCGGGAACTTCGCCGCGAAGTCCGCGGCCGGGGTGAGGCTGACCCGCTCCAGCAGTTCCGTGATCCGCTCCCGGCGCCCGGTGGCGGTCAGCTGGGGCTGGTGCAGGCGCAGCGCCCGGTCGAGGTTGTAGCGGACGCGGTGCAGCGGGTTCAGTGACCCGAAGGGGTCCTGGAAGATCAGCTGCACCTCGGAGTGGTAGGCGCGCTGGGCCCGTCGGCTGCCGTTCACGGGCTCGCCGCGCAGGGCGATCTCGCCCTGCGTCGGTTCGTGGAAGCGGGCCAGTATCCGGGCCAGGGTGGTCTTGCCGCTGCCGCTCTCCCCCACCAGCGCCAGTATCTGACCGGGCTTCAGGCGGACGGTCGCGTCCTCGACGGCACGGACGACCGAGGTGCGGCCGAGCGAACTGCGGACGGTGAAGTGCTTGGAGACATTCCGCGCTTCCAGGACGTATTCCGTCTCCGCTCCCGTCTCCGCTCCCGTCTCCGCAGCCGCCTTGGACACCCGTGCCGCCCGCCGGCCTGCCGAGGATGTCTCCTCGCGAAGGGTCTTGTTCACCGGTTCTGGCCTCCCGTCTCGCCGTCGGTCTCACCGTCGGTCTCGTTGAGCAGGCACGCCGCCTCGTGCCCTGGCTCCGGTCCCACGGGCAGCAGTGCCGGCAGCCGCTCGTCGCAGCCCTCCGTCCGCCGCGTGCAGCGCGGATGGAACGGGCAACCCGATGGTGGGCGGCCCAGGTCGGGCGGGGTGCCGGGGATGCCCCGCAGGGTGCGCAGCGGGGCGCGCAACGGCGGGAAGGAGTCCCGCAGGCCCTGGGTGTAGGGGTGCTTCGGCGCGCTGTAGAGGTCCGCCGCCCCGCCCACCTCGACGATACGGCCGGCGTACATGATGGCGATGCGATCCGCCAGCTCCAGCAGCAGCGACAGGTCGTGCGTGACAAAGATGACCGCGAAGTCCAACTCACGCCGCAGCCGAAGTACTTGAGCGAGGATCTGCCGCTGCATGACCACGTCGACGGCCGTCGTCGGCTCGTCCATCACCACCAGTTCGGGACTGCAGGCCAGGGCCAGGGCGATGGCGGCGCGCTGGCGCATCCCGCCGGAGAGCTGGTGCGGATAGTCCCGGACCCGGTCGGCGGAGATCCCGACCAGGGCCAGCAGCTCCGTGGCCCGCGTCCAGGCGTCCCGCTTGTTCATCGAGCGGTCCCGGGCTTGCAGGACATCGGCGAACTGGGCGCCGATCCGCATCACCGGATTCAGCGCGTCCATCGCCGACTGGAGCACGATGGACAGCGCCGTCCACCGGTAGCGGCGCAACTTCTTGGCGTCGAGCGCGACGAGGTCGACGGGCGGGGCGCCGTCCCGGCCGTGGAAGAGGATCTGACCGGCGGTGGTGACGGCGGGCGGGCGCTGGAGCCGGGTCAGAGCGGTGATCAGGGTGGACTTCCCGGAGCCCGACTCCCCCGCGACCCCGAGGATCTCGCCTCGGCGCAGGGTGAAGGACACATCGGAGCAGGCGCGCACGGGGACGGTGCGAGTGGCGTACTCCACGGTCAGGCCGCGGACCTCCAGAACGGCCTGCCCGGCCGGGGCCACGGACGGTCTGTGCTGCTCAACCTGTACGGTCATCGGAATCCCCCTCCGGGCCGAGAAGTCGTGGTGCGCGAGGTCATGGGAGGCGGTGGCAGGGCACACACGGTGATCACGCCCCGTTTCCGGCCCGCGCCGGCCGCTTGGCGCGCCGGACCGACACCGGACGGGCGCCCCGCAGCTTGGGGTTGGCGAGTTCGTCGACGCCAAAGTTGACCAGGGCCGACGCCGTACCGATCAGGGCGATGCACAGACCGGGCGGGACGAACCACCACCACAGGCCGCGCAGCACGGCGCTCTGCTGCTGCGCCGACTGGATCATCGTTCCCCAGCTGATCGTCGAGGAATCGGAGATGCCGAGGAACGCGAGCCCCGCCTCGGCCATCACCGCGCCGATCATCGCATGCAGGAACATCGACGCGATGAGGCCGGTCAGATGGGGCAGCACTTCGGCGAAGACCAGCCTGCGGCCTCGCTCGCCGAGCATGCGCATGGCCCGTACGAAGTCGCGGTTGGCGATGGAGAGGGCCTGGGCGCGAAGCGTACGTGCCCCGCCGGACCAGCCGAAGAAGCCGATGATCAGGGCGATGGTGGTGAGGCCGGTGCCCTCCAGGTAGCCGGCGACGATGAGGATGAGCGGCAGCACAGGCAGGACGAGGAAGAGGTTCGTCAGGAAGTTCAGGGCGGCGTCCACCTTGCCGCCGTAGTACCCGGACGGCACGCCGACCAGGATCGCCATCGCCGTGCCGACCACCGCGCCGAGCAGCCCGACGTACATCGAACCGCGGGCGCCGGAGATGACCTGGGCGAGCATGTCCTGGCCGAACTGGTTGGTGCCCAGCAGGTGGTCGCCGTTGGGCGGCTGGGCGATGACACTGGTGTCGTTCTCGCCCGGGTCGACGCCCAGCAGGCTCTCCACCAGCCAGGGCCCGAACACGGCGAGCAGGCAGAAAAAGGCCAGGACACCGAGGCCGATGCGAACCTTCCAGCTGGTGAGGAATACGGTTCTCACGGCCCGTCACCCTCCTTCTCTGATACGCGGGTCGAGCAGGGCGTACACCGAGTCGGCCAGCAGGTTGGCCAGCAGAACGGTCAGCATGATGAGAAAGAAGACCCCTTGCATGACCGGATAGTCGCGCTGCTGGAGCGAGGTGAAGAGCAGATAGCCGACACCCGGGTAGTTGAATACGACTTCGGTGAGCAGTGCGCCGCCGACGACGTGACCGAGGGCGAGAGCGAAGCCGGTGAAGTTCGGCAGGACGGCGTTGCGGGCCGCGTAGCGGAGCATCACCCTGCGGTTGGACAGGCCCTTGGCCTGGGCGAGAAGAACGTAGTCCTCACGCACGGTCGTGACCGTCATGTTGCGCATGCCGAGCAGCCAGCCGCCGAAGGCCGAGAAGACGATGGTGGTGGCGGGCAGCACCCCGTAATGCAGCACGCTCAGCAGAAACGACGGGGAGAACCTGATCGGGATGTCGGCGTCGTACCCACCGGACAGCGGGAACCAGCCCAGCTGGAAGCCGAACAGCCACAGCGCGATGAGCGCCATCCAGAAGTACGGGATGGCCGAGATGAAGGTGGTGAGCGGGCTGACCACGGCGTCGAAACGGCTGCCCGCCTTCCAGCCCGCCACCGCGCCGATCCCGGTGCCGAGCACGAACGCGATCACCGTGGTCGCGCCGACGAGGAGCAGGGTCCAGGGCAGCCCCTGCCACAGCAAGTCGCTCACGGGCACGGGGAAGTTGCTGACGGAGATTCCGAGATCGAAGTGCGCCAGTTGGCCCAGGTAGTCGAGGTACTGGCGGCCCAGGTTGGCGTCCGGGTTGCCGAAGACCTTGTGGATCGACTCCGCCGCGCTCGCCGACAGTTGCTGGCCGCTGACGCGCTGGAGCTTCTCGACGACCGCGGACGACGGGTCGCCGGGCATCAGCCGGGGCAGGAAGAAGTTCAACGTGATCGCCGACCAGGCAGCCGCCAGATAGAAGCCCAGGCGGCGGACCAGGAACCCCCAGCGCCGGGGGGCCCTGGCCCGGCGCGCGGCGGGCGCGGCGATGGCCACGGTGGTCGCCGCGGTCACGTGGTGGCCTGCTTCAGCTTCATGAGGGTGAGCGTGGCGTCGGGGCCGGCTCCAGGGAACGGCACATAGGAGTAGTTGTCGGGGGTGGGCCAGCCGGTCCATTCGTCGCTGTTGATCAGGACGAACCAGTAGCTGTCGTAGATGGGGCTGAACGGCACCTGCTCGGCGACGATCTTCTGCATCTCCTCCCCCGCGCTCTTCATCTCGGCCGGGTCGTTCGACCCCTGCAGCGTACGGATCGCAGCATCGGTGGCCTCGTCCTTCCACCGACCGTAGTTGGTAACCGCCGTCTCTCCTACTGGCCGGTAGGCCACGCTGCTCAGAGCGCTGTAGAGTCCTGCGACACCCGCTCCGCCCGTGGTGCTGATGGTGAGGTCGAACTCGGCGCGCTGCTGCTGGTCGAGAAGGTTGGCGCTGGGGGCGCCCACCGACTTCACCTTGATCCCCAGGTGCTTCTGCCAACTGCGGATCATGATGTTGGCGTAGGCGTCCCAGCCGTAGTCCTGGTTGAAGGAGAGCTTCGGGGCGTAGGACTTGCCGTCCTTCACCAGCTTGCCGCCCTGGACCTTGAAGCCGCTGAGCGCGAGTTCCTTCTGGGCCGCCGCGGCATCGACCTTCTGCACCTTGCCCCGGTACTCCGGGACAATCTCGTCCCCGTAGACCTCATCCACAAGTCCCGTGGGACCGGCCTCGGTTCCAGGCCGCTGCAGTGTGGCGACGATGTCCTTGCGCGGAATCGTCATCGCGAGCGCACGCCGCAGGTGGATGTCGTCGAAGGGGGCCTGGGCGGTGTTGAAGAAGAGGGAGTAGGCGCCTCCGGTCGCGTACTTCTGGTACATGTGGTGCTTGGGGTCCTTGGCGACGTACTCCTGTTCGCCGCCGTTCCAGCCGCTGAGCGCCCAGTTCACCTCGCCGCGCAGCAGCTGGGCTCGCAGGGAGTCGCCGTTGGTCGGGATGACCTTGATCTGCTTCAGGGCAAACTTTCCGCCCCAATAGTCATCCCTGGCACGGAGGGTGACCTGCTGAGCCGCGAACCGCTCCAGGGTGAAGGCGCCGGTGCCCACCGGGTCGGGATTGGTCCAGGTCCTGAGGTTCTTCCCCTCCCATATGTGCTTGGGCACGACCGGCAGCCACACGTTTCCGAGCTGATTCAGTTCACTGAACGCGGCTTTCGCCCAGTGGACCGTGACGGTGGTGGCGTCCTTCTTGGCGACGCGGTCATAGGTGGTGCCACCGGTGTTGAAGGCGGCATCCTTCAACGGGATGCTGAGCGAGAACACCACGTCGTCGGCGGTCATCGGCTTGCCGTCCGAGAACGTCACATCGTCGCGCAGCTTCACCGTGAGCGTCGTGCCGGCCTCGTCGAACTCCAGGCTCTTGGCCAGCCACGGTTTGACCTTCGCGCCGTCGCTGTAGTCGATCCGCGCCAGCGGCTCGTAGATCATCTCTATGCTGGGGGCCTTCTGCACGGCGGGGCCGAATACGTTGAAGTTGCGGACGAACGTCGTCCCGCCGTCGGTCTTGCCGAACACGAGTGCCGGCGCGCCCTCGCCGCTCGTCCCGGCTCCGCCGGCGCCCGTCCCGGCCGTACAGGCACTCGCTCCCAGCGGGACGGCCATGGCCGACGCGGCGGCCCGCACGATGAAGGCTCTTCTGGTGGGCATGGCTGACTCCTGGCTCCTCGTGAGGGCGATGCAGGGCGCAAAACGAAGTGCTCATACGTATGAGCACTAGCAGGGAGGGCTTCCGGGCCTCTGCTTCTACGTATGACCAGGGAACGTACGGACGTTACGAGAGTGCGTCAAGAGTGTGACGTGAAGAGGTTTTTGAGCCACAGCTCTCCGATGGCCCGGCTCATGGGCAGCTCGTCGTGGGCGACTTGCGAGACCAGCTGGTCAATCGTGGTGCTCGCAGTGCGGTTTGGCGTCAGAAATACGTTCCGATGTGCCGCTGCCCGCCATGTGCGCCCGCATTGACACCCCCGTGCGGCCAGCCTAAGTTGAACGCGCTTCCGGTGCGCAGCGTCCACTGCCGCCTCCCAGCCTCTGCATTGCGCATCACGACGGGACGTCGTGCATGCCTGCCTCCTCCCACTGACGTCCGATCGTCCGATCCCGCACGTTCTCGTGGACAAGCGGGTTCCCCATCGGTCTCCCACGCCTCGTAGCTCAGAACTCAGGAGCTTCGCCATGCCGCGATCCGACCACCCGCACCTCGCATGGGGCCGAATCCCGCGCCCCGCCTACGGCGCCGACTACAACCCGGAGCAGTGGGACAGAGCCACCTGGGAAGACGATGTCCGCCTGATGCGCGAGGCCAACGTCAACCTGGTGACCCTTGGTGTCTTCGCCTGGTCCTGGATCGAACCCAGGCCGGACGCCTTCGACTTCTCCGGCCTGGACGAGGTCATCACGCTTCTCCACGAGTCGGGCATCGCCGTCGACCTGGCCACACCAACCGCGGCACCGCCGCTGTGGTTCTCCCACGCTCACCCCGAATCGCTGCCTGTCACAGCCGACGGGCGAACACTCGCGCCCGGCTCCCGTCAGGCGTACTGCCCATCGTCACCGGCCTATCGGGAACGCGCCGCGCTGGTCACCCACCGCCTCGCCGAACGCTACGGCGACCACCCGGCGGTGGTGATGTGGCACATCAACAACGAGTACGCCAACGCCAACGCCCACTGCTGGTGCGCGACCTCGGCTGACGCGTTCCGCAACTGGCTGCGCACCACATACGGAGACGACCTGGATGCCCTCAACGACCGGTGGGGCCGGACCGTTTGGGGTATGCACTACAGCGACTGGGAACAGGTCATTCCACCGCACGCCGGCACCAGCAGCCTCTCGCCGGGGCTGTGGCTGGACTTCTATCGCTTCAGCGACGCCGAGCATCTGGCCTGCTTCCGCACCGAGCGCGACATCGTGCGCACCCACTCCCCCGGCCGCCCCGTCACCACCAACTTCATGGCCAGCGCGCTCCGCTGGAGCGACTACTGGCGCTGGGCGCGCGAGGTCGACATCGTCTCGAACGACCACTATCTCCCGTCCGAGGACCCCCACCGCGCCGCCGACCTCGCCTTCGCCGCTGACCTCACCCGCGGTCTCGCGGACGGGCAGCCCTGGATGCTCATGGAACACTCCACCTCCGCGGTGCAGTGGCAGCCCCGCAACGTCGCCAAAACCCCCGGGGAGATGGCCCGCAACACTCTGACCCACCTTGCCCGCGGAGCGGACGGCGCCCTGTTCTTCCAATGGCGCCAGTCCGTCTACGGCCCGGAGAAGTGGCATTCGGCCATGGTTCCCCACGGCGGTGAGGACACCAGAATCTGGCAGGAGACCAAAGCCCTCGGCAACACCGTGGCCGCCCTCGCCGACATCGCCGGCAGCACCTGTCCGCCGGCCGACATAGCCCTGCTGCTGGACTACGAGGCCATGTGGGCCCTGCAACTTCCCCACCGGCCCAGCGGCGACATGACGTACTCCGGCATCCTTCGCGACTGGCACCGCGCTCTGTGGGGTCTCGGTCTGTCCTGCGACCTCGTGCCCGCCCCCGGAGAGCAGCGCCTTCTGCTGGTGCCCTCTCTCTACGCCTTGTCCACCGACACGGCCCGGGCGCTGGAGGACTACGCGGCACGCGGCGGCCACCTGGTCATCGGCCCGTTCAGTGGATTGGTCGACCCGCACGACCGCGTGCACCCCGGCCCGTACCCCGGCGCGCTGCGTGACCTGCTCGGCCTGCGGGTGGACGAGTACCTTCCGCTCGCCGCCGGTGAATCGGTCGGCCTGGACGACGACTCGACCGGCCGGCTGTGGGCCGAGCGTGTGCTGCCCGACCCGGGAACCGAGGTGGAGAGCCGATTCGTCGACGGGCCCGCACAAGGAGGCCCGGCCGTCCTCCGCCGCGGCAACATCCGGTACCTGGCCACCCGCCCGGACACCTCCTCCCTTCTACGGCTCCTTCCCCAGTGGGCCGCGGCGGCCGGCTGCGCGACTCCGGTCCAGGGGGCCGGCCATGGAGTGGAAGTCACGCGCCGCAGCGCCCCCGACGGCAGGACCTGGCTCTTCGCCGTGAACCACACCAGTCACCCCGCGCAGGTGGCCGCGACAGGGGTCGATGTCATATCAGGCGCCCTTTCACCGGGCGTGATCACCATTCCGGCGGGCGAGGTCGCCGTACTGGCAGAAGGTCCTCAGTGACCTCGCCGGCCGAGCCGCCGCATCTCAGCCATCACATCGAACAGTGGGGTGACCCATGAAGGTCCGTTTGCTCGCAGTTGTAGGCGCGCTTGTCCTGGGAGCTGTTCCAGGCACGGCCGCCGCGGTGCCTGATTCCGCTTCCGCCGACGCGGTGCCAGGGGACCGAGGTCGACCTCCGGGTGCCGCCGGAGCTGGCTGATCGCTCCTTCCCGCAGGATCGGATCCGGCGCGTGGACCACCACGGGAATCTTTTTCTGCTGTTCCGCCGACGCGGCACGTTTGAGCTTGATCCTTTGGTGCGGCGTATGAACTCTCCTTTGCGGAGTTCGGGACGTCGTGCAGATCCCGTCGACACAGGGGCCGCAGCAGAGGACCGCGCCACCACTCATCGACGCTAAGGCCGTTGGCGAGGTCCAGGGAGGGTCCGTCGCACCCCCCATCCGTGGGAGTGGGAGTTCAGCAGCTTGGGCCAGAACGACACTTGGTGGCACGGCCGTGCGTTGCTCGTTGCTTTTGCGGTACTACGGCTGCTTGTTCACCACCGCGGCCAGCTCGGGGTCGCTTTGGTACCGTCGCCGGTGCAGATCGGCGATCTTCGCGCCCATCTGCGGGTCGTCATCGTCGGTGATGTCGTACGAGTCGAACTTCTCGACCAGCGGCATACCGACCCGGTCGGTATGCGCGTGCGCCGGATGCGTCAGATACTCCCAGTAGCTGTCGAGGTCCTCGATGACGAACACGGCGCCACAGTCGAAATCGCCTCCGAAGTCGCGGCCGACTACGAACGACTTCACGGCCGGGATGAGCCGGCCCTGGTTGCGCATGCTCTCCATCGCCTCCTCGATCTGCTCCTCCGTCACGCCCTCCTTGGCCTTCAGACGGATGCCGTGGTAGATCATCGTGCTCCCCTTCGCAGGTGGTGAATTCGTGGGTGGCGAAAAGCGCCGCACCTGAGCCGACTATGAACCGGCCTGGTGTCTCGTCACATCGGCACGGGTTGCCTATTCGATGGCGACGGCGCCTAGGCACACATTCACCGACTGTCGGGCCTGTCCTGGGCGACGAGGTCGGGGTGATCTTTGAGCTGTCTGCGTGAGTTGATGCCGAGCTTGCGGAAGATGTTGCGCAGATGAGCGTCAACGGTGCGTTTGCTGATGTAGAGCTGGACGGCGGCCTCGTTCGAGGTGGCGCCCGAGGCCACCAGGCGGGCGACGGCAACCTCCTGCATGGTCAGCTTCTCGTACGGTTGCCGGGACCGGGCCTGGACCTTCTCGCCGGTGGCGCGCAGTTCGCCGGCGGCCCGCCGGGCAAAGGCCTCCGCCCCGGACCTGGACAGCAGCTCGTGGGCGGTGCGCAGTTGCTCGCGGCAGTCACGCCGACGGCCTTCGCGCCGCAGCCATTCGCCGTACAAGAGGTGCGCCCGGGCCAGGTAGGGGAGCAGTGGGCCCTCGGCGAGCAGGTCGATGGCTTCCCGGTAGTGATCCTCGACGCCGGTCACAAGGCCTCGTGAGTAGGCAGCGACTCCCCGGCCGGCGACGGTTCCGCCGGCCTGTGTGCGCTCGGTGAGGGAGTCCAGTGCCTGCGCTGCGGTGATGTGGTCGCCACAACGGACCGCGGCTTCGATCAGTTCCGGCAGGGCCACTCCGGTGAGGAACAGATCACCGTGCTCGGTGGCCTTACGAGCCGCGGCCAGCGCGGCCGGGTAGTCGGCCAGCCCGTTGTGGAGCATGGCTGTTGTC
Organism: Streptomyces sp. NPDC000941; assembly: GCF_053599555.1. NCBI lineage: Bacteria > Bacillati > Actinomycetota > Actinomycetes > Kitasatosporales > Streptomycetaceae > Streptomyces > Streptomyces sp. NPDC000941. The sequence continues at coordinate 143,964 of NZ_JBSFMM010000003.1, read as the reverse complement.
CAGTGCAGATTCGTGACCCGTCCCGGACCTCCGGTGGCCGGTGCCGCGGTGGCTGCCTCGCACAGCTGGAGAACCTCGTCGCGGCGGCCGCGCAGCGCGGCGAGATGCAGCCGGTGATGGAGCAGCGGGGGTGCGCCGGTCGCGTCGGCGATCGCTGCCTCCTCCGCGGTGGTCGCGATCGCCTGCCCGATGTCACCGATCAGCGTGGCGTCGACCGCCTTCTGCGCGAGGCCGAGCCTGAGCAGCAGCGGCGAGCCCGAAGCGCGGCCCGCCTTCACCAGCCAGGCAGCGATGGCGGCATGGGTGTCCGGGTCCCACAGCTCGACGGCGATCATCGTGGCGAGCGCGGGACGCCGCGTCCAGAACGGGTCGCCGATGTCGTAGAGGGCGTGGCGAAGCAGCGGAACCGCGGCCTCGTACCCGTCGGTGGCCAGCACCATCAAGGCGTCAAGGGCGTCCGGCGAGCTCGCTGCCGGCGCCGTGGACCGGGCCGCGGTGAGAACCCGATCGATGACGACACCGCCGCGGCCGACAAACAGGCTCATCTCGACGGCATCGAGGAAACAGTCACGTGCCCGGTCCGGATCCAGACTCGCCAGCCGACCGGCGGCGCGCACCATCAGCATCGGTCCGGAGCCGTCGCCGTGCCGGGTGAAGGCGATGCGGCCCTGCAGCAGGCCGGCGTCAGCACGCTGGAACTCGTCCAGAGTGCTGGTCTCCAGGGTCGCGAGCAGGTTGGCCGCCTTGCCGAACGCCCCCGCGTCGAAGCCGGCCTGGGCGGCGTGCAGAGTTCGTTCGATCCGGCGTGCGGGATCCAGCGACAGCGCCACCGAGCGCTCGAGGAAGGCTGCCGCGGCTGCCACGCCCCCGCGTGCCTGGGCACGCGTCGCGCACCGCTCCAGCTCGTCGGCGACGTCGTCGTCGTCGGGGCCAGGGCTGGCTTGGGCGCGGTGCCAGGCCCGGCGGTCCGGCGCCATGACCGGGTCGGTTACGGCCGCCAGAGCCGCGTGCACCGCGCGGCGCCGGCCGGCGTCGGCCGCTCGGTAGACCGCCGAACGTGCCAACGGGTGGCAGAAACGGATGCGGGTACCGAACTCGACCAGTCCCGTCGCGTCCGCGTCCGCGCTGGCCGATGTCACATCGAGGTTCAGTTGACGCGCGGCCGGCCAGAGCAGGCCGGGGTCGCCGGTCGGGTCGGCGCTCGCCACGATCAGCAGAAGCGTGGCCTCGGCGGACAGACCGGCCAGCCTGGCTCGGAAGCCGTACTCGATCCGGGTCGGCACCGAGGACATGTCAGGCGGGACGAAGCCACCGGCGCGTGGCAGTTCCAGCAGCGCCAACGGGTTCCCCTGGGCCTCGGCGACAAGCCGCTCCCGGACCTGGTCATCGAGGGGGAACGGGCTTCGCTTCGCCAGCAGAACCTTGGCGTCCTCGTCGCTCAGACCGCGGACGGCCAGCTTCGGCAGCTCGCCGAGTCCGGTCGCCGGGTACGTCGCCGGGTATGTCGCCGGGTCGGTTGACCGCACTGCGAAGATCATCGCTACCGGGTCGGCGGCGACCCGGCGAGCGAGGAAGACCATCGCCCTCGCGGACGCGGTATCAACCCACTGCGCGTCATCGATCAAGCACAGCAGGGGCCGCTCCCGGGCCGCTGCCGTCACCAGGCCCAGGGCCGCCAGACCGATGCGGAACGGGTCGGGTGTGCCCTCCGCCAACCCGAAGGCCACCTCCAGGGCGTCACGTTGCCGGCCCGGCAGCTCGATGAGGTGCTTCAGCATCGGCACACACAGTTGGTGCAGCGCGGAGTACGGCAGTTCCTGCTCGAACTCCGACCCGGACGTCCGGACCGCCCGGAACCCGGGCGCCGCCTTGTGGGCGTGGTCCAGCAGGGCACTCTTGCCGATGCCCGCCTCGCCTTCCAGCACCAGCGCGCCGCCCTGTCCCGTGAGCGCGGCGCCGGTCAGCTCGTCGACGCGTTGCTGTAACTCGTGTCTGCCGACGAACAGATCAGTCAGGAACGAAGGAGTCCGCATAACGTGAACGGTAAGTGATCGCCGCTTACCGGGCACAGGCCCCTCAGCGACGCCGGCTGAGAGCGACGCCTGCTCAGTTGGTGACGACGGTCGCGGTCACCACGGCTCCCGTGGTGACCGCCGCGAGGGTCCGCATCACCGCGGCGTTCACCGCTTCGGCGCCCCAACTGGCCTGTTCCAGCTGCTTCGCGCGCTTGTGCACCGCACCCGACCAGGGGATGACGCGGTGCAGGCTCGGCAGGGTGCCGCTCGCGGAGAGCAGTCCGATCACCGCCGCCGTACGGGCATCGGGCTCCGCGCCGTCCACCAGCGCCGCGCGTACCCGCTCGACGAGGGCCTCCTTGTGTCGGGTGTCCGCGGCCCGCGTGACCGTCGTCCGGAACACGCCCAGCCTCTTCTTGCTCTCCCGGCGCAGCAGACCCCGCTCGACGAGCCGGTCAAGCACGGTCTCGCGAAGCCCGGTGCCGATCTCGATGAGGAGGGTCTGTACGCCCCGCACTCGCTCGGCGACCTTCTCGTTGGCGGCCCGGAGCAGGGGGTCGGGCAACGGCTCACCGGCAACGGCGTGCACCCGCATCCCGTTCAGCCCCTTGTCCTGCTCGTCGACCCTGACGCGGCCGGCCTGGACGAGCTCGACCAGCACCGCGCCGCCCAGGGTGTAGTACAGGGTGCCGGCCCCCGCGACGGCCCCCGACGAGTCGTCGAACATCAGCAGCATCAGGTCTTCGACGATGAGCAGGTCCTTCTGCATGTAGCCCTCTTCCCGTTCCCACCGGTGTCGGCACCGGCCGACCTCCGACTTGCCCATGAGGAAAGCCAAGGATAACTTTCCTTCAAGGAAAGTAAAGTGGCGGCAGGAGGGCAAGTGCCGTGAGCACACCGGTAGATGCCGAACAGGCATGGAGCGATCTACAGCGCATCCGAGTGCCGCAGGAGCGGGTGTACGACGAGGTCGAGCGGTCCGCCGCGGGCGGCTCGGGCACCACCTGGGCCACGGCCGCGCTCATGTGGCTCTTCCTGGCCGGTCTGGGCCTGGACCTGCCCGGGTGGGGCGTGGGGCTGGCCCTCGCCGCGTACCTCGCGCTGATGAGCGTGCCGGCCGTGCTCCACAACCGCCGCAGCCGGGTGCGCCTGCACCACACCCGGTACACCCGGCGGATGGTCGGCACCCACGTCGCCGTGGCGGTGGTGACCGGCGGGACGGCCCTGCTGTCCGGCCGTCTGGTCGATTCGCTGGAGCCGATGTCCGCCAGTCTGATCCAGGCCACCGTCTCGGCGGCGGTGTTCGTGCTGTTCACCGGGGTGACGAACCGCTGGGCGGCCGGGTCGGCGCGGAGCCGCGCCGCACGGCCGACAGGCGCGGGCGCCGCGGGCGCGGGCCGATGAGCGTTCCTGCCGGCTTCGACGAGCTGATCCATCCCGCCACCCGGCTGTCGGTGGTCGCGCTGCTCGCCGCAACGGAATGGGAGGACTTCGCGTTCGTCCGCGACAGCCTCTCGCTCAGCGACTCCGCGCTCTCCAAGCAGCTGCACACCCTGGAGGAGGCCGGATATCTGGAGCTCCACAAGGTGGGCGGCGGCCGCAAACGGCGCACCAGGGTACGGCTGACGGACCGCGGCCGCACCGCCTTCGAGGGGCACGTCGCGGCGCTCCGGGCGATCGTCGAGGGCGCCGGTCCCCCGGCGGCGGCCGAAACACCACCACAACAGCGACACCACTCGGGCTCAGGACGCTGACAGCGCGGGAGCCGACACCGTCGCCCGGCATCGGATGTCGTCGGCGGCGAAGGCCCCTTGAACGGTGATGTCGCCCGCCTCGAAACCACGGCTGCCGTCGGGGAGCGTGTACCGCAGTCGCTCCAGCGGGACCGCGAACGACACCGGCCGAGTATCACCGGCGGTGAGCCGGACACGCGTGAAGTCGAGCAGCTGACGCACCGGGCGGACGATGGCGGCATCCTCGTCACGGACATAGAGCTGGACCACGGTCTCACCCTCGGCCCGACCGGTGTTGCGGACCATGTCAGGGCGAAGCGCCGTCGGACGGAACGCCGTCAGGACGGAACGTTGCGGGCGGTTGCCTGGAAACGGCCCGGGCCCGCTTCCAGCCTTCTGCCGTCGGGGAGGATGACCGTGGCGGTGGCGGTCGGTGGTATGTCGACGTCGATGTGCAGGTTCTCGTCCTCCAGTCGCCATTCGACGGCGATGGTGCCCTGTGGGCTGTCGAACGTGCCGCGTGCCCAGCGGATCGAGGAGTGGACCACCGGTGCGACGACGAAGGACTCCCAGGCCACGGAACCCTCGGCCTGCCGCAGCCCGAGGGTGTGGGTGTGCAGGAAGTCGATGACCGCGCCCTTGCTGTAGTGGTTGAGCGAGGCGTGCGCGTCGCCGTTGTCGTCGACGCCGTCCCACTCCTCCCAGATCGTGGTGGCGCCGCGGTCGAGCATGCCCAGCCAGGACGGGGAGGTGCGCTGGAGCAGGACCTCGTAGGCGAGGTCGGCGTGGCCGGTGTCGGCGAGGGCGGGCAGCAGGTCGGCGGTGGAGAGGAAGCCGGTGCCCAGGTGCGTTCCGGCCTCGCGGATCAGCGTGGCCAGGCGCGCGACGGCCGCGTCACGCAGCTTCTCGGGGGCAAGGCCGAGCGCGAGGGCACGGACGTAACTCGCCTGGGTGTCGACGGTGGTGCGGCCGCTGTCGTCGAGGAACTCCGTGCGCCAGGCGTCCTTCACCCGCTCCGCGAGGCGTGCGTACCGGGCCGCCTCGTCATCGCGGCCCAGGACTTCGGCGACCGTGGCAAGAGTGGCGGTGGAGCGGTACAGGAAGGCGGTGCCCACCTCACCCTTGTCGGCCGTCATCCAGGCGTCCGGATCGCTCGGCACCGGTTCGACGAGTGAGCCGTCCTCCGTGCGCGGCTTCGGCTCGGCCCACTCGCCCCAATGGAACGAGCCGTCCCAGATGAATTCCTCGTGCGCCAGGGGTTCGGTCGACCGGGCCACCCGGGAGGGGTGCCGAGCGGTGCGCGCGATGGTCAGGGCCCATTCGACCCAGCGGACCATCGCGTCCCAGTTCTCGGCGAGGACCCGGCGATCGCCGTACGTCTGATACAGCAGCCACGGCACCAGCACGATGGCGTCGCCCCAGCCGGCGGAGCCCGTCATGCTGTCGAGGCGCTGGTCGGTGTGGAGCTTGATGCGCCGCCCGTCGGGGGAGAAGTTGGCGATGCGTCCGTCGTCGAGCTGGTCGTCGCGGACCGAGCGCAGCCACTTGCGGCTGAATCCGTGGATGTCGTAGAGGCGGGCGGCGGTGGGTGCGAAGACCTGGTAGTCGCCGGTCCAGCCGATACGTTCCCGGGTCGGGCAGTCGGTGGGCACGTCGACGGCGTTGCCCCTGAAGCTCCAACGGGCCACGTCATACAGGTGGTTGAGGTCATCGTTGCCGCAGGCGAAGGTGCCGGTGGGCCTCAGGTCGGTGTGGACCACCCGCATGGTGAGGCCCGCCGCGTCCAGCGGGACGTCACCGCGCTCCAGGCGCGCGTAGCGGAATCCGTGCACCGTGTGGCGGGGCTCGAAGATCTCGCCGACGGCACCGGAGGAGACGACCTCGTCGTGCTGGACGAAGACGGTCACCGGGTCGCCCGGGCGCTGGCAGTCGAGGTGGGCGGTGGTCAGGTCTCCGGTGGAGGGGTCGAGGTGCTCGCCGTGGTCGATCACGGTGCGGGTGCCGGCCGGGCCGAGGTCCGTGAGAGCGAGCCAACCGGAGGCGTTCTGGCCGAAGTCGGCGATCCAGGCGCCGCCCGGCAGCCGGGTGAGCGACACGGCGGGACGGTCTTCGATGCGGCGCACGGGCGGAGCCGGGGACCAGTCGATCGGTGGTGCGGTCACGGCATCGACGAGGACGGGCCGCGCCTGAGCGGCTGGGGCCAGGAAGTCCACGAACTGACCATCCATCAGGTCGGCGCGGGTGACGGGACCGGCGGCGGCGGAGGTCCAGTGCTCGTCGGTGCGAATGACCTGGCGCGTCCCGTCGGCGAGTTCCAGATGCAGCTCCAGCCGGGCGGCCAGGAGCTCCCCCCAGCCGGCGGGTTTACGGAAGGCGCCGACCTGGCCGCGGTACCAGCCGTCGGAGAGAGGGATCTCGACGGTGTTCAGGCCGGGGCGGACGGCAGAGGTGACGTCGGCGGCCTGGGCGTACAGGGTGCGGTCGTAGGAGGTCGAGCCGGGCGCCAGTTCGGTGCTTCCGGCGCGTTCGCCGTTCACGAACGCCTCGTACACCCCCAGGGCCGTGGCGTACAGGCGGGCGCGGACCGCTCCGGCGGTGCTGAACGTGGCGCGCAGGGTGTGCGCCGGTCGTGTGCCGGGCGGGCGGTGAGCGGCCTCGGGGTCGTCCGCCGGGGTGATCCAGGCGGCTGACCAGTCGGCGTCGAGCAGCCCGGCCTCGAAGGCATGCCAGACGCTCCATGCGGAGACCTCCGTGGCGGCGCGGGATCGCACGCGCCAGCGCACCCGTTCACCACTGCGCAGCGCGCGCACCGGCCAGTCGACGAACAAGTGGCCGGCGGCACGGGCGCTGTACTTCGGATCTCCGTGGATATGGATCTGCAGCTCGTAACCGTCCGGCGCCGCAGCGGTCCGGGGAGGTTTCCAGGAGAGGCGAGGGCGGCTGCCGCAGACCGGAATCCCGTCGCCCCCACAGTCGATCGCAAGGTCGTACGGAACGTTGGGGGTCATGAGCGCTCTCTCCTCCGGTTTTCCGGGCGAGTCAGGGGGCTTGGGGACATGAGGGTCGGCCGCCGTTGCCGCTGTGCCGGCCGGGAGCGGCCGGTGGCCGGCCTGGTCACTTGAGTGCTCCTGCCGACAGCCCGCTGATGATGTGGCGCTGCGCGATCGCGTAGAAGACGACGATCGGCAGCACCGCGATGAGCGAGGCGGCGAGCAGGATCTGTTGTTGCGGGGACTCCGCCGAGACGAAGTTGGTGAGCCCGCGTTGCACGGGCATCAGCGAGCTGTCGCTGAACAGCACCAGGCCCATGAGGTACTCGTTCCAGACCTGCATGGCCTGGATGACGGCCACCGCGATCAGGCCCGGCCGGGCCAGCGGGAGGACGATCCGCCAGAAGGTGCCGAACAGGGAGGCTCCGTCGATGGCGGCGGCTTCTTCGAGCTCCTTGGGCTGGCTGGCGAAGAACCCGCGCATGATCAGGATGGAGATCGGCAGCCCGCCGGCGATGAGCACGAGGATGTAGCCGAGGCGGGTGTTGGCGAGCCCGAGCGTGATCAGCAGCTTGTACTGGGCGATGAACGAGGCCGGCAGCGGGATGATCATGATGACGAGAATGGCGGCCACGACGGCGCCCCGCCCGGGGAACTCGATGCGCGCCAGGGCGTACCCGGCCAGGCTTGAGATGATCAGGATCCCGACGACCGCGGCCGTCGTGTAGAGAAGGCTGTTGGGCAGGTACTGGCTGAAGCCGCCCTCGTTCCACGCGGTGGCGAAGTTGCCCCATTCGAAGGGGTGCGGGATCGGGTCGGTTCCCTTGTACAGCTGTTCGGAGCTTTGCAGGGAACCGCTCAGCACCCACAGGACCGGCACCAGTGCTTCGAGCGCTCCGGCGATCAGCAGGGCGTACAGGCCCATGCGCGGCAGGCGGCTGCCGCGGCGCCCTGAGGTCGACGGCATCGGCCTCTGCATCGACGACGCACGCCGTCCCGCCTGCCTTTCGGCCGGGGGTCCGGGGGCTGTCCCCCGGGAAGACACAGTCACGGTCAACGTCCCTTCTCCGCCGTGGAGTCGGTGGATCCGCCGAGCCTGCGGGAGACCCACAGCTGGACGCAGGCGAGGACGACCAGGCACAGCCCGAAGATGACGGACATCGCGGCTGCGCGGCCGTACTCGTTGTACTGGAAGGCCTGTTGGTAGATGTGCAGGGTGGGGACCTCGGTGTGGCCGGCGGGGCCGCCGTTGGTCAGGACCTGGACGGTGCCGAAGATCTGCAGCCCGCTCAGCAGGGTCAGCACGCTCACGATGCCGGTGACATGTGACATGCCGGGCCAGGTGACGTAGCGGAACTGGGCCCATCCGCGGGCTCCGTCCAGTGACGAGGCCTCGTACAGCTCCTTGGGTACGTCCTGCCGGCCGGCCAGGAAGAGGATGAAGCCGAATCCCCAGTGGTACCAGACGAACACGGCGGCGACCGCGATCACGGCCGTCTTGGGGTCCCCCAGCCAGTTGTGCTGAAGACCGTCGAGGCCGACGGCCTTCAGCAGCTGGTTGACGACCCCGATGTTCGGGTCGAGGAACCACGAGAACATCACGCCCACCACCACCGTGGAGAACACGCCGGGCAAGTAGTAGACGGTGCGGAAGAACGCGGACCCGCGGCGGGCCCGGTGCACGGCCAGCGCCATGACCATCGACACCGCGTTGGCGACGATCAGCCCGACCACGCCGTAGAAGACGGCGTTCTTCATCGAACCCCAGAACTGGGTGTCGTGCAGCACATAGCGGTAGTTGTCGAGCCCGACGTACGGCGTGTCCAGGCTCACCCCGTCCCAGGTCTGGAAGCTCAGCAGAATGCCCTGCCCGAACGGGACCACCGTGAACAACCCGATCATGGCCAGCGCCGGCGCCAGGAACAGCCAGGCCGCCAGCACGCGACTGCGGCGCCGCACTACGCGCTCTTCTGCGCCGCGTCGAGATCGCCGAGGACCTGGTCGACCGTGCGTTCCTTGAGGACGAGTGCCTGAGTACCCTTCTGCAGGGCGGTGTTGACCTGCTCCAGAATCTGGTTCTGGACGAGTTGGATGTCCGAGATCTTCGCGGCGATGCCGGTCAGCTGCTGGGGGATGTCCTTCTCGGACACAGCGCGCGCGGAGGGGATCAGCGGGACCCCCTTGGCGAAGGCCTGCTGCTGGTCAGGCGCCGTCAGCCACTGGAGGAACTTCAGCGCCTTGGCCGCTTTCTTGCTCCGGGGGTTGACCGCGGCGCCCTTGGCGGCGCCGCCGACCATGCGCGGGACCTGTGTGCCGTCATCGGCCTTGGGGAGCGGGAAGGAGCGGAAGTCCGTGAAGTCCGGGGCGGTCGCACGGGCCACGCCGACGGCCGAGGTGCCGTCGAAGATGGCCGCGACGCCCTTGGTGTTGAAGAAGGCCTTCTCCACCGTGGGGTTGTCGGTGGTGCCGCTCGGCAGCGAGCCGGTGGCGATCACGCCGGCGTCCCGCAGGTCGGCCACGAGCTGCAGGGTCTTGCGCCAGCCCTCGCTCTTCCAGCTGTTCTTGCCGACGAAGGTGGCGTTCAGCTCCTCGTCGGTCATGTAGTTGGACGCGTACGACTGGATCACCTGGTTGGAGAGGCTGGTCGCGAACCAGAAGGGGCCCTTCCCGGACTTCTTGATCTTCCGCAGCTGATCGATGAACTCGCTCATGGAGGCCGGCGCCTGGTCCGGGTCAAGGCCGACGGCCTTGTACATCGCGGCGTTGACGAAGATCCCCAGGGCCGGGGTCTCCCAGTGGGCGCTGTAGATCCCCGGCTTCACATGCTGCGGATTGTCCGCCCCGAACGTCGTCGTCTTGAGCGTGGCGGGCCGGAAAGTGTCGCCCCAGCCGCCCTTCATCCGGTCGGTGAGGTCCATGGCCCAGCCGGCCTTGTAGTAGGGCGCCATGGAGTGGCCGTCGACCACCGAGTACATGTCCGGCATGTCGCGGGACTGGGAGCTCGACTGGAGCTTGGTCAGGAAGTCGGTGGGGCCGACGTCGTCGATCCTGATCTTCACGCCGGTCTGCTTCGTGTACTGCTTGGCCAGCGCCTTCAGCGTCGCGGCCTGGCCGCGGGACTGATTCATGAACACGACCTCCGAGCCGCCCGAGCCGCCCGAGCCGCCGGAACCGCAGGCCGCCAGGGACGTAGCGGCGAGACCGGTGCCGACGGCCCCCAGGAGGAAGCCGCGTCGGGAGGGTCCCGTGGTGGTGGCGGTCGGACCTGTCGAACCCGCCGTGTGGAATCGCGTCATCTCGGGTCTGCCCCTTTGGGTGAGTGCGAAGACGTCGCGCGAGGAGCCGCCAGGCATGAAGGGCCGAGAAGTTTGGCCCCAGCTGCTCGAAAGTAATTTCTGTCGGTCGCGCTGGCGGTGAACGTTAAGCCGGTGTCACGCGTCCGTCAATCCTTACCGCACGGTGAATTTTCGCGTATCAGCGCTCTTGATCTAGAGGTGTTTCGAAAATAGTTTCGGTGCTACGGTGCTGCGCAGCGCGGGCCGCTGACCCGCCGCCCTGCCCTGGGAGAGCTATGGCATCCGACCCCCAACGCGTCACCCTTGCGAAGGTCGCCCAGACCGCCGGTGTATCCGTGGCCACCGTCTCCAAGGTCATCAACGGCCGCCGCGACGTGGCCCAGCAGACCCGCGACAAGGTTCTGGACCTGTTGCGCCACTACAACTACGGCGGATACCGGGACGATCTGCGCTCGCATCCCACGGTGGAGCTGTTCTTCGGGTTCGAGCGGCTGAGCATCTACCACACCGAGATCATTCAGAGCGTGGTGGACGCGGGAGCCCGTGAGGGCATCGCCGTGGTGGTGGGCAGGCGCGGCGACCTGGACCCGACGGCCGATCCCGCCGCCTGGGCCCGCGACCTGGCCGCCGCCGGACGGCGCGCCGTCATCGCGGTCACGGCGAACACCTTGTCGCCGGCGATCCGTGAAGCCCTGAACCGGGTCCGCATGCCGCTGGTGCTGCTCGACCCGGAGGCACTGCCCGACGACTCGATCGTCAGCGTCGGTGCGACCAACTTCTCCGGCGGCCACGCCGCGGCCGCGCATCTGCTCTCCCTCGGCCACCGCCGTATCGCCTACCTCGGCGGCACGGAACACGCCTGGTCCAACCAGGCCCGGCTGCATGGCTTCCGCAGTGCGGTGGAGGCAGCCGGCGCGCGGGTGCCGGCCGAACTGGTCCGCCATGCCGGCACGTTCCACGCCGCCGAGGGCATCGAGCACGGCGGGCACCTGCTGGCCGTGGACCCGGCGCCCACCGCGGTGTTCGCCGCCTCCGACGAACTGGCCGCCGGGGTCATCGAAGCCGCCCGGCGGCGCGGCCTGCGCGTACCGGACGACCTGAGCGTCGTCGGCTTCGACAACACCCCGCTGGCCCAGGTGACCTCCCCGCCGCTGACCACCATCCACGGCCCCGTTCACGAGATGGGGGCCGTGGCCCTGCGCACCGCCCTTCAGCTGGCGGCCGGGGAGAAGATCGACTCCCACCACGTCGAGCTGGCCACGCAGTTGGTCGTACGGGAGTCCACCCGGCCTCCGCGTCACTGATACGGCAGCCATCCCGGCCCGTCCGAGCGCTCTGCCGCCCGCTACCGCCGCTGGGCCGGGCCGCCGCCGTCCTCATCCCACCGCCTTCAACGGGGCCCAGTCGCACCCCGCCCACCATCAGCGCACCACCCGATCCGAAGGAAGGGCAACCCGCGTTGACCACGACACCTGCGGCTCCCCGCTCCCCCGGCACCATCCCGAACCCGCTGCTCAAGATCTCCGGCACCGGTCTGACAACCCATGACGGCACCCCGGTCCGGCTCCGCGGCGCCGGGCTCGGCGGCTGGATGAACATGGAGAACTTCATCACCGGCTATCCGGGCAATGAGGACGCCATGCGTTCAGCCGTACGGAAGGTCCTCGGCGAGCGCCGCTACGAGCTGTTCTTCGACCGGCTGCTGAGCGTCTTCTTCGCCGACGCCGATGCCGCGCTGCTCGCGTCCAAGGGCCTCAACTGCCTGCGCCTGCCGGTGAACTACCGTCACTTCGAGGACGACGCCCGCCCGTTCGGGATACGCGAGGAGGGCTTCACCCACCTCGACCGAGTGGTGGAACTCTGCGGTCGACACGGCATCTACACCATCATCGACCTGCACTCCCTGCCCGGCGCCCAGAACCACCAGTGGCACTCGGACAACCCCACGCACCTTCCGTCCTTCTGGACACACCCGCACTTCCAGGACCGGGTGGTACACCTGTGGGAAGTCATCGCGGACCGTTACAAGGACAACCCGTGGGTGGCCGGCTACAACCCGGTCAACGAGCCGGCCGACGACTCCGGGCAGGTGCTGCCCGCCTTCTACGACCGCCTCGCGACCGCCATTCGCTCGGTCGACCCGCATCACATCCTCTTCCTCGACGGCAACCACTACTCCACCGAGTTCGACATCTTCGGTGACCCCATCGAGAACGCCGTCTACACCTGCCACGACTACGCACGCGCCGGTTTCGCCCGCAGCACCGGCTACCCCGGTCGCACCGACGGTGTCTGGATCGACAAGGAACAGGTCGAGGAAGCCTTCCTGCGCCGCACCGCGTACATGCGCAAGACCGGGACCCCGATCTGGGTCGGCGAGTTCGGCCCCGTATACACCGGCGACCCCGAGCGGGACGAGCAGTGCGGCCGGCTGCTCGCCGATCAGCTGGAGATCTACCGGCGTCACGAGGCGAACTGGACCATCTGGACCTACAAGGACGTCGGTCTGCAGGGGCTTGTCCATCTCGCCCCGGACAGCGCCTACGACCGGCATTTCGCCGCGTTCATGGCGAAGAAGCACCGCCTGGGCGCGGAGGCGTGGGGCTCCCCGGGCGGCGCCGCCCGCGAGCTGATCAGGCCGCTCGAAAAACTCCTCGCGGACGAGTTCCCGGGCTTCACCGCGCGGCCGTTCAGCACCCGCCAATGGCTCGACGTCCTCATCCGGCACATCATGCTGGGCCAGCCGCTGGTCCAGGAGTACGCCGAGCTCTTCCGGGGCCTCGGCGACGACGACGTACTCGCCCTGGCCGACTCCTTCGCACTGGACCAGTGCGTACGGCGCGACCGGCAGCTGGACCTGCTCGCGAACGGATGACGGAAGGAAATCCATGTTCCAGCCTCCTCAGCGCGTCCTGTTCGGCGCCGCCTACTACCACGAGTACCAGCCCTACGAACGGCTCAAGGACGACCTCGACCTCATGGCCGAGGCCCGCTTCAGCGTCATCCGCGTCGGCGAGTCGGTGTGGTCGACCTGGGAGCCCGACAACGGGCGCTTCGACCTCGACTGGCTGCAGCCGGTCCTGGACGGCGCGCACGAGCGCGGCATCGCCGTGATCCTCGGCACCCCGACCTACGCGATACCCCCATGGCTCGCCCGCCAGTACCCCGAGATCGCCGGCGAACGCGGCACCGGGCGACGCATCCCCTGGGGCTCCCGGCAAGAGGTGGACTACACCCATCCCGCGTTCCGTTTCCACGCCGAGCGCATCATCCGCAAAGTCGTCGCCCGGTACGCCGGCCACCCCTCCGTCATCGGATTCCAGGTCGACAACGAGCCCGGCCTGGAGCTGTTCCACAACCACGGAGTGTTTCAGCGCTTCATCGACCACCTGCGCCACACCTACGGCGACGTGGACACCCTCAACCGCGAGTGGGGCCTGACCTATTGGTCGCACCGGCTGTCGACCTGGGCCGACCTGTGGACACCCGACGGCAACACCCAGCCGCAGTACGACCTTGCCTGGCGACGCTTCCAGGCCCACCTGACCACCGAGTTCATCGACTGGCAGGCCGGCATCGTCCGCGAATACGCGAGCCCCGACCAGTTCGTCACCACCTGCATCGCCTACGACCGGCCGGCAGTCGAGGACGACGCACTCACCCGCAACCTCGACGTCACCGCCGGCAACCCCTACTACGCGATGCAGGACTCCCTCGCGCTGCCGGACACCCGCCCCTCGCACCAGAGCACGATGTCCAACGACGGAACCTGGGCCCTCTACCGCATCGCCGACCGCAGCTACGCCTCCCGGCAGGAACCGTTCCTGGTCACCGAGACCAACGCCCAGACCATCGGCGGCTCCTGGCGCAACAAACCCGCGTACGACGGCCAGTGGCGCCAAGCCGCCTGGGCGCTGATCTCCCGCGGCGCCTCGATGATCGAGTACTGGCACTGGCACACCCTGCACTTCGGCACCGAGACCTATGTGGGCGGCATCCTCCCGCACAGCGGCCGACCGGGCCGTATCTACCGCGAACTTGCCGCTCTTGGCGCGGAGCTGGAGACGGCAGGCGAGCTGGTCGCCTCCCTCACCCCGGACGCGGACGTCGCCTTCCTGTATTCGCTGCCCAGCAAATGGGCGCTGGAGGCCAAGCCGTCGCTGGCCAAGCCGGACGGCTCGGCGGACGAGCGCTCCCACGCGACCATCTTCGACGCCTTCTACCGCGGCGCGTTCGATGCGGGCCTCCAGGCACGCCTGGTCCATCCCGACCAGTTGGAGACCGTGGACCTGCCGCCGCTGCTCGTCGTCCCGGCGTTCTATGCCGCGGACGACGCGACACTGGACCGGCTGCTCGCCTACGCGGAGTCCGGCGGGCATCTGGTGATCGGCCCGCGCACCGGCTACGCGGACCCCGAGGCCCGGGCCCGCACCGACGTCCAGCCGGCCCGCCTCGCCGGGGCCGCCGGAGTCTCCTACGACGAATTCACCAATCTGGACACGGCAGTGCGGGTGCGGGGCAGTGCCGAGCTCGCGCTGCCGCCCGCGGCCCAGGCCCTGCACTGGGCGGAAGCACTCGTCCCGGACGGACTCGTCCCCGACGGAGCGGCCGTGCTGGCCACCTACGACGACCCGCACCTCGAGCACTGGCCCGCCGCCACCACCCGCCGGCACGGCACCGGCCGCATCACCTACGTCGGCACGGTGCCCGACCCCGCCTTCGGAGAGGCACTGTTCCGCTGGGCCGCCCCGGCCGAGACAGGCGGCCGCCCCCACCCGAGCGTCACGGCGACCTCGGCCACCTCCCATGACGGCCGCCGCGTCCGCTTCCTGCACAACTGGTCGTGGAACCCGGTGTCCGTTTCGCTGCCGACCGCCGCGGAGGACGTCCTCACGCGCACCGCCTACGAGGCCGGCCAGTCGGTCGAACTCGGTCCGTGGGACGTGAAGGTGTTCGCGGAACGCGGCTGACCTGGCACGCCGGGGACCCGGCGACAGCCGCCCCCGGGGCTCCCGCTGCCCGGAACCGGCAAGGGATCTGCCATTCACTCGCGCCCGGCGCCCGGTGCGCCAAATTCACCCGCCACTGTCACTATCCACTGTCACTCACTCCAGTGTCACTCACTCCAGGAGACCCGCCGATGCGCTCCTCCAAGCGCGTGCTCTGCAATCCCCTCGACCTCGCCTACCGCTACCAGGACATCCGCGCCACCGGCAGCGCCGACGGCATGGACGGCGGTCAGCCACGGCGGTCCGTCCACCGGGAGGCGGCGGATCCCTCCATCGTGCGGTACCGGGGCCGCTTCTATATGTTCGCGTCGATGTCGGCGGGGTTCTGGCACTCGGAGGATCTACTGCGGTGGGAGTACCGCGCGACATCCAAGCTGCCCGCCCTCGACTACGCGCCGGATGTCCGGGAGGTCGACGGAGCGCTGTACATCAGCGCGTCCAGGAAAGCGGACGACTGTCCCTTCTTCCGCAGCGTGGACCCGTTGACCGACGACTTCGTCAAGGTCACGCCGGGCACCTTCCCCTTCTGGGACCCGAGCATGTTCCAGGACGACGACGGCGAGGTCTATCTCTACTGGGGTTGTGACAACAACACGCCCCTCTACGGGGTGCGGCTGTCGAGCACCTTCGAGCAGATCGGCGAACCGACGCCCCTGATCCGGTCTGATGTCGCAACGCATGGCTGGGAACAGGTCGGTGAGGACTACATCTGCACGTCGGCGCACCCCGACCAGGAGGCAGTCCTCTCCCGGCTCCAGGGCAAGCCCTATATCGAGGGCGCGTGGATGACCAAGCGTGACGGAACCTACTATCTGCAGTACGCGGCGCCCGGCACGCAGTTCAACACCTACGCCGACGGCTACTACACGGCCTCGTCCCCGCTGGGCCCGTTCGAGTACTCGCTCGACAGTCCGTTCTCGTCGAAGCCGGGCGGTTTCATCACCGGGGCGGGTCACGGATCCACATTCCAGGACCGTCATGGAAACTGGTGGCACGCGTCGACCATGCGTATCTCGGTGAACGACGACTTCGAGCGGCGCATCGGCATCTTCCCCGCCGGATTCGACCAGGACGGCGTGCTCTTCTGCAACCAGAACTTCGCCGACTACCCCTTCGTCGTCCCGGACGGGCCGTTCGACCCCTGGACGCCTCCGGCCTGGATGCTGCTGTCCTACAAGGCTCAGGCCACCGCCTCGTCCTCCGCCCCCGGCCATACCCCGGCTTCGGCGGTCGACGAGGACATCCGCACCTGGTGGACGGCCGAGGAGCGTGAACCGGGCGAGTCCCTGACCGTCGACCTCGGCATGAGCAAGACCGTGCACGCGGTACAGATCAACCTGGCGGATCACGAGTTGGGCGCCATCGCCCCGCAAGTTCCCGAAGGCGCCGACTGGAACCCCCACTTCTGGCGCGGCATCTTCCCCACCCATGAGCCGGCGGAGACCGTGGTGGAGATCTCGCAGGACGGGCGCCAGTGGACCGTCGTGCGCGACTCCCGGGGAACGAACACCGACGCCCCGCACGCATTCATCGTGCTCGACGCACCGCTACGCGCCCGGTTCGTCCGGGTCACCGGCGGCCGCATGCCGTTCGACGGCGTCTTCGCGGTCAGCGGTCTACGGGTCTTCGGCACGGGTGACGGCGCGGCGCCGCGCCCGGTTCGTGCTCAGGGCCGCCGTGTCGACGGCCTCACCGCCAGGGTCGAGTGGGACTCCGTCACCGGGGCCACCGGCTACAACATCCGCTACGGCCGCCATCCGGAGAAGCTGTACCACAGCTGGCAGGTGCACGAGCGCACCTCGCTCGACCTGCGCTCGCTCAATGCTGACGCGGAGTACTGGGTGGCGGTGGACGCGTTCGGCGAGGGTGGCATCACGCCCGGGGAGACGGTACCGGTGAAGTGATGGGTGGCAGTGGGCCCCTGGTCGCCCTTACGGCCGAGTGTTCAACGACGAGCGCGGTCGGCCGCGCACTCGGCGCCGGGCTGGTCAGGGGCGGATGATGTAGCGGCCGCGGAGGCCGCCCTCGGCGGTGGCCCGGTGGGCTTCGGCGGCCTGGTCCAGCGGGACGACGGCGTGGACGCGGGTCGGGAGGTCGCCGGCTGCGGCGCGGGCACCGTCCCGGGGTCGGGCACGAGGACGGGCCCCGGTCGATGCGCTTCTCCGAACTGTCCCGCCAACTCGCGGGCGCCAGCCAGAAGATGCTCACCCAGACCCTGCGCTCCCTGGAGGTCGACGGCCTGGTCACCAGGACCGTCACGCCCACCGGGAGGAACACCACCGCGCGGCAGCCGAACACTGAGCTTTTTCAGGCCGACGGCCGGCTGTCGTCGCCTCCGCTGCCGCCAGGCCGAACCATTATTCGACATCATGTGGATCTTGTGCCCATGATGGCAGTGGACTCGGCCGGGGCCGTCCTCCGCTCCGACGCCTCGTTCTCAGAGCCCCCCGCATACGAATCGAGGAGTACACCGTGAGCAAGCCCGGACAGACCGTCGAGATCCCTCACCTCGGCGGATCGACCATCGGGTACACGTTCGGCAAGCCGTACGACCCCGCACTCCCGACGCTGGTCCTGATCAACTCGTACACCACCTCGGCCGAGTTGTACCGGCCGCAGTTCGCCGACCCGGAGCTCGGGTCCGCGGCCAACCTGCTGGCCCTCGAACCCTACGGGCACGGCCGCACGAGGGCCGCGTACCAGCACTTCACCTACTGGGACAGCGCGATCGCGAACTTGCAGGCCCTCGAGGCCCTCGGCATCGACAAGGCCTTCGTGCTGGGAACCTCGCAGGGCGGCTGGGTGGCGGTCCGTATGGCGCTGCTCGCCCCGGACGTCGTGAGGGGCCTCATCCCGCTCGGCACGTCGATGGACTACGAGAGCCCGCGCAGCCGCGACCTGGGGTGCTGGGACGCGATAGAGCTCAACACGCCGCTCGTCGACGCCCTCGCCGAGCCGGTCGGCGAGGACTGGGTGGTGCCGGACGAGGTCGTGGACGCCGTCTTCGCCACGTCCCTGGGCGGCGTCTCGGCCGAGGAACGCGAGTTCTGGCTCACCGCCTACCGTGCGAACTACAGCGGTGATGCCGGACGCCGCCGTCTGCGCCTCAGCACGGTGAACCTGCGGGACCGCGACGGGCTCCACGGCAGGCTCGACGAGGTCCGCTGCCCCGTCCTGTGGCTGCACGGCACGGCGGATCAGGTGTACTCCGTGCCGAACGCCCAGGACGAGATCCGGATGTTCACCAGCTCCCCCGAGGCGCGCCTGGAGATCATTGAGAACGGGCAGCACTTCCTGAGTGCCTCGCATCCCACGGAGGTCGGCTCCGCGGCGATCGAGTTCCTGAAGCGCTGGGCCTGAGCCTGTCGTAGGTGGTGACCCAGGCCGTTGAGATCGGCCAGTCGCGTTCGGGGCGGTGGGGGTGGAGACCGACGACGGCGAGCGGCGGCAGGTCGTCGAGTTTCGACAGCTCCCGCCATTGGTCCTGGGTCACCTCCAGGTAGCGCAATCCCTTAAGCTCAGTCACCGTGGCGATATCGGCGACGGGTGCCGCCGCGATGTCCAGCGCCCACAGGTTGGGCAGCGTACGGAGCGGAGCCAGCTCGACGGGCCGCGCGCAGGTGACCGACAGGGAACGCAACTCCCGGTTCCGGGCCGGCGCCGTCAGGTCGACCGACTCCACGTCCAGCTCCAGATACTCCACCGGAGGGCTGCCGAGCGGAGTCAGATCGGGCGAACCCCCGCTCGACAGCACCAGCGAACACACGTCGGGCACCGCGGCGAGGAACGCGCAATCCTCCACACCGGACACCCGGACCTCCTGCACGCGCGGACCGGCCTGCTCGGCCCGCGCACGGGAAGGTCGGCCGTCGCTGTACCTGGTGTGCTCGCCGGGCAGGCCCGGCAGGTCCGCGTCGATCCACAGGCTCTTGTTGTGATGGCGGTAGTCACCGCCTTCCAGCGCTTCCACCAGACGGCGCAGGAACGTGGTCACCGAGTCGGCGACGTACGCCGGCCCCTGCGTGTGGTCGACTCCGACCGCGATGACCTGCCCGGGACGACCCTTCGGCCCCGGATCCATGTCCACGGCGAGCCAGTTGCCACCCGTGTCGGACGCGAACCGGATCCAGCCCGCACGCAGCGGCGACCTCCGGACGGTGTTCGGGGGCCGGGCATCGAACACCGTCCGGCGCCAGGGTTCGAGCTCCCATTCCTGCGCGATGTCGAGCCACTCGTCATCCAGGTCGCCGATCTCGGCGAGGGGGAGCCACTCCTGCCGGTCGAACAGCGGGTTGACGACGCCATCACCTTCGCCGTCGGCGATGCCGTACAGCGCGCGGAGGTCCGGAGGCAACGCGACGCCGAGTGCCTCCTCCGCCGCGGCGAGGTCCTCCTCGCTCGCGGGCTCGGGGAGTTCCTCCTCGTACCCGAGGAGCTGCGCCATCAGCCGCCGGTAGGAGTGGAAGAGCCGCACCGCCTCGTCCGGATCACCGGCGGGAACCGCGGACTCAGGCCCTTCCTGCTCGTCACCCCGGTCGGGCGGAACGAAGTCTTCGTCGATCACATGAAGGAACGGCGACTTCTGCGGGGAGGATGTCGTCACGCCGCCGCAACCTAGCACCCGCCCCCGACACCGCGGCCGGTGGTCCGTGCGGCGTCCAGTGCCTGCCGGGCCTCGGCCACCACCTTCGGGTCGGTGACGAAGTGGGTGTCCTGGAGGGCGGAGGCTCCCGCGGCTCCGAGAGGTATCCACGCACCGCCGCGCCGGGGCTCGGCCCGGGTCTTGGCGGAGAGGTGCACTGCGGCGACCCCCGCGGCCACCAGGGCGGGGATGTCAGCGGTGCGGACGCCGCCGCCTGCCATGACCTGCACACCAGGAGCCGCGGCGACCATCGCGGCAAGCGTGGTCGCCCCGCCGGCCGCGGTCGCCGCGCCGCCGGAGGTGAGCACCCTGGTGATCCCCAGTGAGGGGAGCAGCGCCGCGGCGGCGACCGGGTCGGCGGACTGGTCGATCGCGCGGTGCAGGGTGACGTCCACGGAGCGCCCGTGGTTCGATGCCGCGTCATGGGCTGCGTCGGTCAGGCGGGTGACGGCGTCGGTGTCCAGGAGGCCTTCGGCGGTCAGCGCGCCGACCACCACGCCCGAGGCGCCCGAGGCGACGACCGAGCGTACCTCGGCGGCCATCAGGGCGATCTCCTCGGCGTCGTACACGAAGTCACCGGGACGGCACCGCACCAGAGCGTGCACCGGCGACCCGACAGCTGCGACCGCCTCCACCGAGGCCGCCGACGGGGTCAGGCCGCCCAGTTCGAGCCCGGTGCACAGTTCGACCCGGTCCGCACCGTGGTCGCGGGCGGCACGAGCACCCGCCGGGGAGGTGACCGCGATCTCGAGGGTGGTTCCGGGTGTGCGGCCGGTCACTCGTCGTCCCCGGTGAGCGGCTGGTCGGAGGCCGGGATGAGCCGGGCCGTCAGGTCCGGGTCGGCCATGTCGCGGTCGAAGGGGAACATGGGCCGACGGATGCGGTGGTGGTCGAGCCGCACCAGGTCCTGGTCGACACCACCTGGGGTGAGGGCCATCTTCCACGCCGCGGACATGTCGAACAGCTCCGGCTCCAGGTAGCCGATCTTCACGATGACCACGTCGGCGGAGCGGGGGTCGAGGTCCAGGTCGGAGAAGTCGTGTTCATGGTGGTAGGGCTTGCGCAGCCGGGTCAGGATCGCGTACACGCTGCCGACGCGGACCACGACCTCGGTCTCGGCGTCGCGGTCGCCGTGCCGGATCGCGTGTACCACGCCGGTGAGGGTGACGGGACCGGCGTGCCGGTCGTCCACCTCGGCTCCGGCGGTGACGGTGACGGTGGCGCCCACGCCGGCGGCGACCGCGGTGTCGACGGCGGCGGGTCCTGGCACCGAGGCGTACAGGACGGTCGGGCCGTCGTCCTTCTGGAACTCCGGGCGCTCCAGCAGCCTGGTCAGGCCCCAGGTGACGTCGCCTGCGCCGCCCGCGGTGGGGTTGTCGCCGGTGTCGCTGATGAAGTACGGCCGCTGCCGCGAGCCCAGAGCCTCGTCGAGGAGGTCGTCGAAGGTACCGGTCGGGGCGACGAAGGCGAAGTCGTGACGGGCATCCCAGAAGCCGCGGGCGAGGCGTTCGGCGCCCGACGACACGGCGTTCCGGTCGGGGCCGGTGACGACGACGGCTGCGCGGTTGCGCGGTTCGTCGGCCCAGGCGTAGCCGACCCAGATCGCCGCGTCGGTCACCCCGTCCATGGCCTCGACCTCGTCGACCGCCGCGTACACGCTCCTGGCGGGCTCGATACGGGTGGAGGTCTGCTCTCCGGCCAGCAGCACCGGGACCGGGACCCATGCCTTCACCGGTCGGGGGGCGCCGGAGGCGAGCAGGTCGACCAGGTTGCGCACGGCGCGCTCCTTGGTCTCCATGTGGTCCTCGTGCGGGGCCATCCGGTAGCAGGTGATGAGGTCGCTGCGGTGGGCGAGTTCGCGGGAGACGTTGCCGTGCAGGTCCATGGAGGTGGAGACGATCACGTCGGGGCCGACGGTGGCACGGATGCGTTCCAGCAGGACGGCCTCGGCGTCGTCGACGCCCTCCACGGTCATCGCGCCGTGGATGTCGTACCAGAGACCGTCGAGCCGGGGCAGTGCGGCAAGGCGGTCGATGAGTTCGCCGGTGAGTGCGGACCAGGCGGCGGCGGTGACCATGCCGCCGGGCAGCGACTTGCCCACCAGGGCGCCGTGCCAGTCGGCGGCCTCGCGCAGTTCCTCGCCGGGCGCGAGGAAGGGGTAGCGGCCGAACACGTCGGTGCCCCGCAAGGGATGGAACGCGGGGGCCTCGGTGCGGGCCGGGGAGAAGGTGGACGACTCGATGCCGAGCCCGGCGATGGCGATGACCGGGCGGGCGGCGGTACGGGATGCGGTACGGGATTCCGGCATGGCTCCTCGTGCGGGTTGTGGTGCGTCAGAGGGTGCGGTGTGCGGCGGGGCCGAAGCGCTCGACACCGAGCCCGGTGCCGCCGACGTCGCGGAGGGCGTGCGCCATGGCGCGCTGCAGTGCGAACTGTCCGGCCCCGACGACTCCGGCGTCGACGCCGAGGCTGGCCCGCTCGATCGTGAGGTGCTCGGTGACCAGCGGGTGGCAGCTGTCGTAGAGCTGGCTGCGGACCGCGGCGACGAAGGGTTCCAGAGTGGAGAGGATACCGCCGAGGTAGACGGCGTCCGGGTTGAAGAAGTTGACGTTGGCGGCGAGCACCTGCCCGAGATGTTCTCCGGCTCGGCGGACCGCGCGGGTGGCCTCGGGGTCGGCGTCGGCGGCGAGGCCTACGACGTCCTCGATGCTGCTGACGTCGGCGCCGCGCTCGCGCAGGATGCGCACCAGGGCGGCGCCGGAGGCCACGGTCTCCAGACAGCCCGTCTTGCCGCAGGAGCAGGGGATGTCGGCGGCGCCGTCGATCCGGATGTGGGTGATGTCGCCGGCGGCGCCGGTGGCGCCCCGGTAGAGGCGGCCGTCGACGATGACGCCGGCGCCGATCGCCGAGCCGATCTTCACCATGATCGACTGCCGGTGTTCGGCGGGCCGGACGGTGTGCTCGCCCATCGCCATGCAGTTGGCGTCGTTGTCCACCGCGGTCGGGACGCCGAAGCGTTCCTCCAGCCAGGTGGCGACCGGGAAGCGGTTCCACCCCGGCATCCGCGACGGCAGCATGGCGGCTCCGGACCGGATGTCGACGGGGCCCGGCAGGGACAGGCCGACACCGCACATCCGGTCGCGTCCGTGTTCCTCGGCCAGGGCCTCCAGGGTTTCGGCGAGCCGTGGCAGAGCCTGCTCGGGGCCGTCGGCGATGTCGAACGGAACGGTGGCGACCTTTTCGAGTCGGCCGCCGGGCAGCGCCACACCGATCCGGGCATGCCGGCCGCCGAGGTCGGCGGCGACGGCGAACTCGTCGGTGCCGCCGAGCCGCAGGACCTTGCGGGGGCGCCCGCCGGTGGACGACTGGGTGCCTTCCTCGGCGATCAGTCCGCGCTCGACCAGCTGCCCCACGGTGAGGGAGATGGTCGAGGGGGCGGCGCCGAGCAGGGCGGCGAGTTCGGCGCGTGACGAGGCCTGGCCCGAGGCCACGAGCTCCAGGACGCGGGCGGCGAGGGGGGAACTCCCCTTCGCCGGCTGACGGTTCCGCGCACTTATTTCAGTCATGTACGAAGTAACTTCCGCAACGGTGGATGTGACGAAGACAGTACGCCCGCACAACGCGTACGTGAACCGCTTCCCGGACAGCATTCCCGTGATCGACAGCATGACAAATCAGATGAAAGATGGCGTTTTCGCTACCTGGACAGGGCTTCGGAGAGTTCTGTCGAACTCGCAGAAACTTACTTTTTACTAATTCTTGTTTGTTTAATCAGCACGTGAGACGTTGACTGTCGTCGCAGCGCCGATCCCCGCGGCGCCCGCCCCAGGCCCAGGCCCAACGGGGCACACACGGGTCTTTTCACTCCGAGGAGAGTCATGTTCCTTGCTCATACGGCGACCGGCCGCCGCTGGGCCCTCGTCGCGGGTGCCGCCCTCACCTCCGGCGCACTGCTCACCGGCTGTTCCGGGGGCGGTACCTCGTCGTCCGGCGGACACTCGACCGACACCATCAACTACGCGCTCCCGGCCAACTTCACGCCGAACTGGATCCTCCCGATCGGCACGGCCTCGCACCTCAACACCAACAACTCCTCCATATCCCAGTCCCTCTGGGAGCCGCTGATCGCCTATGACGGCTCCACGGGCGAGGTCGGCTGGAACAAGGACAACTCCCTCGCCACCGCGGCGGACTTCGCCAAGGACAGCAAGAGCGTCACGATCACCCTCGGCAACCGGCACTGGAGTGACGGCAAGCCGATCACCTCGCGCGACGTCGAGTTCTGGTTCAACCTGGTCAAGGCCAACAAGGCCGACTGGGCAAGCTACAGTCCGGGCAAGGCGCCGGACAACTGGACCTCGCTGAAGACCGTCGACGACACTCACTTCACCATCACGTTCGACAAGGCGTACAACAAGCAGTGGATGCTCGCCAACGAGCTGAGCATGATCCGCCCGATGCCGCAGCACGTCTGGGACAAGACCGGCGACTCCGATGCCGTCTCCGACCTGGACCGCACCCCCGCCGGCGCCAAGAAGGTCTGGAAATACCTCAACGGCGCCGCCAAGAACATCTCCGGTTACGCCACCGACCCGCTGTGGAAGACCGTCAGCGGTCCGTACACCCTCAAGTCCTTCTCCACCGCGGGCAGGGTCGAACTGACCGCCAACGCCAAGTACGACGGCGGTGGCAAGGCCAACATCAGACACGTCAACCTGCTGCCGTTCACCACGACCGACGCCGAGGCGAACGCGCTGCGGGCGGGCACGCTCGACTACGGCTACATCAACGCCACGGACCTCAGCCAGGAGGATTCCTTCAAGGCGAAGGGCTACACGGTCAAGCCGTGGGCGGGCTGGGCGATCACCTACATGCCCTACAACTTCAACAACCCGGCCATGGGCGCCGTCTTCAAGCAGCTCTACGCCCGCCAGGCGATCCAGATGTCGGTCGACCAGACCAGTCTGGCGAAGGTGATCTTCAACGGCACCGCGGTCCCCACCTACGGTCCGATCCCCCAGGGACAGGCCTCCGACTTCGTCTCTCCGGAGCAGAAGAAGAACCCGTACCCGTTCGACACCGCCAAGGCGAAGCAGCTGCTGACCTCGCACGGCTGGAGCGAGCAGAGCGGCACCATGGTGTGCACCGACGCGGGCAGCGGCGACGACCAGTGCGGCGCGGGCGTCGACAAGGGCACCAAGTTCGAGATGCAGGTGCTGTCCCAGTCCGGTTCGACCGTGACCGACAACATGATGAGCGCGCTGCAGTCCTCGTTCTCGAAGACCGGCGTCAAGTTCACCATCAAGACCGCCCCCGTCAACTCCGTGCTCTCGCAGTCCGGTCAGTGCAAGTCCGGTGACTCGGGTTGCAAGTGGCAGCTGTCCTTCTTCGGCACCGCGGGCAGCTGGTACTTCCCGGCGTACCCGAGCGGTGACTCGCTCTTCCAGACCGGTGGCGGTTCCAACTTCGGCAGCTACTCCAACCCGGCGGTGGACAAGCTGATCGCGCAGACCACCACCTCCGAGTCGGCCGCCGCCGTCCAGGAGTACAGCGCCACGCTGGCCAAGGACCTGCCGGTGATCTGGCTGCCGGAGCCCGACTACCAGGTCTCCGTGGTCAAGAACGGGCTGGGCGGTTTCGCCCAGGACTCGCTCGCCAACTTCCACCCCGCCATGTGGAAGTGGACGAACAACTGAGCCCGGCCGGTGACCCAGCGCATTCCTGAGCCGAAGCGACCGGAAAACACATGAGTACTCCTTCGTACCTGATCAGACGCGTGCTCCAGGCCGTCGTGGTGATCGTGATCGTGACGATCGTGGTCTTCGGTCTGCTGCACGCCCTGCCCGGGGGTCCCGCCCGCGGCATCCTCGGCCCGCAGGCCACGGCGCAGCAGATCGCCCGCTTCAACCACGAACAGGGCCTTGACCAGTCTCTGCCCGTGCAGTACTTCCACTACCTGAACCAGTTGCTGCACGGCGACCTCGGCACCTCGTACACCCTGAACGCGCCGGTGTCCCGGCTCATCGGGGAGCGGCTGCCGAAGACTCTGGTCCTGACTGTCCTGTCGATGGTCATCGGCCTTCTGCTGGCGATCCCGCTGGGGATGTGGCAGGCCGTGCGCCGCAACGGGCCGGTGGACTATGTCATCACCACACTGAGCTTCATCGCGTACTCCACGCCGGTGTACTTCCTCGGGCTGATCCTGATTCTGGTGTTCAGCCAGGTGCTGCCGTGGTTCCCGTCCCAGGCGCCGCAGGGGGACTCGCTCGCCCAGGTGTTCTCCGACCCGCAGGCCCTGGTGCTGCCGGTGGCCGCCGGCGCCGCCTCCATGGTGGCGGTGTTCAGCCGCTATATGCGCGCCGCCACTTTGGAGAATCTTTCCGAGGACTACGTCAGGACGGCGCGGGCCGGGGGTTCCCGCCCCGGCGCCATCCTGTGGCGGCATGTCTTCCGTAACTCCCTGACCCCTGTGATCGCCATGCTCGGCTACTACCTGCCGGTGCTCTTCGGCGGTGCGCTGGTGGTGGAGCAGCTTTTCAACTACCCCGGTATGGGGCTGCTGTTCTGGTCCGCCGCGCAGGCCTCCGACTACCCGGTCCTGCTGGGCTGCGTGCTGGTCATCGCCGTCGCCACCGTGGTCGGCACGCTGCTCGCCGACATCGTCCAGCGGATCATCGATCCCCGAGTGAAGGCAGGCAGCCGGGTATGAGCGCCGTCATCCAGCCGGCCAAGACGCCCGGCACCGCGGACACCCCGCGTGAGAGCTCCGGCACCCGGCTCGCCGTGCGGCGCTTCCTGCGCAACCGGCTCGCCGTCGCCGGGCTCGGCGTCGTGGTGTTCTTCGTCCTGTTCTGCTTCGTGGGCCCGCTGGTGTACCACACGGACCAGACCCACACCGACCTCCAGCAGGTCAACCTCTCGCCGAGCGGAGCACACTGGCTCGGCACCGACGCCGTCGGCCACGACGAGCTGGGCCGGCTGATGTACGGCGGCAAGGTGTCGCTGGTCGTCGGTCTCGCCGCGGGCGTCCTGGCCACCGTCATCGGCACCCTGTGGGGCGCGGCCGCGGGCTACGCCGGCGGTTGGATCGACGCCGTGATGATGCGGATCGTGGACGCGGGCATCGCCATCCCCGCCCTCTTCATCCTGCTGGTGGTCTCCGCCATCACCACCCCCGGCCTGGCCGGCCTGATCCTCATCCTCGGGCTGGTGTCCTGGCTGGTGCCGACGCGGCTCATCCGGGCCGAGACCCTGACCCTGAAGAATCGCGACTACATACTGACTCTGCGGGCCATCGGGGGAACACACGCCCGCGCGATCCTGCGGCACATCCTGCCCAACTCCGTGTCGACCATCGTCGTTGCCACGACCTTCCAGATCGCCGACGCCATCCTCCTCGTGGCCTACGTCTCCTACCTGGGCCTGGGCCTGCAGCCGCCGGCCACCGACTGGGGCGGCATGCTCTCCGCGGGACTCACCGCCGCCTACTCCGGCTATTGGTGGCTCATCCTGCCGCCCGGCCTGGCCATCATCCTGGTGGTGTGGGCGTTCAACGCGATAGGGGACGGGCTCCGTGACGCATTCGACGTGAGGGGACGCGGATGACCGCCAGCCAGGCCTTCGCCGCCCCGGCGGCGAAGGCGATTCTCGAACTCGACGACCTCGGTGTCGTCTTCACCACCGAGTCCGCGGAGGTTCCCGCCGTACAGGGCGTGTCCCTGCACGTCCGTCCCGGTGAGACCCTCGCTCTGGTCGGCGAGTCGGGCTCCGGGAAGTCCACCGTCGCGCTGGCCGCGATGGGGCTGCTGGCCGGAAACGCCCGTGTCACGGGCCAGGCCGTGATCGACGGCACCGATATCGTCGGCGCCGGCGAGGCAGGGCTCGCCGCGCTGCGCGGCCGGACCGTCTCCATGGTGTTCCAGGAGCCGGCCACCGCGCTCGACCCGCTCACCCGGATCGGCAGGCAAATCGCCGAGGTGATCCGCAACCACAACGACGTCTCCGCCAAGGACGCCGCCGCTCGCGCCGTCGGCCTGCTGCGCAGGGTCGGCATCCCCGAGCCGGAGAAACGCGCGGCCGCCTACCCCTTCCAGCTCTCCGGGGGCCAGCGCCAGCGGGTGGTCATCGCCATGGCCATCGCCAACGACCCGGCCCTCCTGATCGCCGATGAGCCGACCACCGCGCTGGACGTCACCGTGCAGGCCGAAATCCTCGACCTGCTGCGCAGGCTCGCCGCCGAGACCGGCACCGGCGTCCTGCTCGTCACCCACAACATGGGTGTGGTCGCCGACTTCGCGGACCGGGTCGCCGTGATGTACCAGGGCCGGATCGTGGAGACCGGCCCGGTCGAGGACGTACTGCTGCGCCCGTCCCACGACTACACCCGGCGGCTGCTGGCCGCCGTGCCCCGGCTGTCGGTCGCGGAGTCCGACGAGCGCCGGCCGGACGACGAGCGCACCCCGGCCGGCAAAGCCCTCCCGGACGAGGGGTCCGGCAGCGGCGACGCCACCGCCCCGGTCGTCGAACTCCGCGACATCTCGGTGGTGTTCGGTCGCGGAAAGCGCGCGGTGCACGCCCTGGACGGTATCTCGCTCGTCGTCCGCCCCGGCGAGACCCTGGGCCTGGTGGGCGAGTCGGGCTCCGGCAAGTCCACCGCGGCGCGGGTCGCACTCGGCTTGATCCCGCCGACGTCAGGCGCCGTGTCGCTGTTCGGCGCCGACCTGGCCCGTACCCGTGCCCGTGCCCGCCGGAGACTGCGGTCCGGCATAGGCGTGGTCCTCCAGGACCCGGTCGCCTCGCTCGACGCCAGGATGACGGTCGGCGAGTGCGTCGCCGAGCCGCTGCGGGTACACCGCCGTGAACTGTCCGCCCAGGAGCAGCGCAGCAGGGTTGAAGCAGTGCTCGACCGGGTCCGGCTGCCCCGCGACATCGTCCGGCGCGCCCCCCGCGAGCTGTCCGGCGGTCAGCGTCAGCGGGTCAGTCTGGCCCGTGCGCTGGTGCTCGAGCCGCGGCTGCTGGTCGCCGACGAGCCCACCAGCGCACTCGACGTGAGCGTGCAGGAGTCCGTGCTGAAGGTCATCACGGAACTGCAGGACGAGCTGGGCTTCGCCTGTCTGTTCGTCTCCCACGACCTCGCCGTCGTCCAGCACTTCGCCCGCCGGGTCGCCGTCATGCGGGCCGGGCGGATCGAGGAGCAGGGCCCCACCGGTGAGACGCTGCTGCGCCCGGAAACCGATTACACCCGGCGGCTGCTGGCCGCCGTGCCGGTCCCCGACCCGGTGGTCCAGCGCGGACGCAGAGCCGAACGCCTGGCCACCTTGGCGGCCGGACGCATGGAGGACGAGGCGTGAACGACCGCCCCTTGTTCGCCGGCGTGGACATCGGCGGGACCACGACCCAGGTGGTGCTGTGCGATGACGACCTCACGGTGCTCGACCGGGCCGGAACGACCACTCCGGCGGCCTCCGGCGGGCAGGCCATGATGGACGCCGCGCTCGGTGTACTGGCACCGCTGTTGCGGCGTACGCCCGGCCGGCTGATCGGCGCCGGCGTCGGCGCGGCCGGGGTGGTGGACACCGCCGAGGGCCGCATCCTGGTGGCCAGCGACTCCTTCAGCGGCTGGTCGGGCTTCCCCGTCACCGCCGCCGTGGAGGACGCCCTGGGCGTTCCCGCGTTCCTCGACAACGACGTCAACGCGTTCCTGCGCGGGGAGGTGTCGGGCGGCGCGGTACGGGGCGAGCCCGATGTTCTCGGCATCGCGCTGGGCACGGGCGTGGGCGGCGCACTCTGGGCGGGCGGCCGGCTCTTCACCGGCCCGCACGGCGCGGCCGGCGAGATCGGGCACATCCCCGGGTTCGGCGACTTGCCCTGCACCTGCGGGGGGCGTGGCCACCTGGAGACCTTGGCCTCCGGCCGTTCCATCGCGGCCCGATTCGCCGACCGCACCGGCCGCCGGCTCACCGCGCGAGAGGTCGCCGACGCGGCCGCGTACGGCGACGAGGACGCCCTGGAGGTGTACCGCGCCGCCGGCGCCGGGCTCGCGCGGGCGGTCGTCATGACAGCCGGCCTGGTGGACATCACCACGGTGGTGATCGGTGGCGGCGTCAGCCGTGCCTGGCACCTTCTCGAGCCCGTCGTACGGGCCGAGCTCGCCGAGGAGCCCCCGGTCAGTGGTCACCCGGTCCGCCTGGTCCGTGCCCGGCTCGGCGCCGATGCCGTACCCGTGGGCGCCGCCGCCCGCGCCCGCCTGGGGACGACGGCGATTCGCACGGCGAACCACCGAGTCAAGAGGCTCGATGAAAATCAGCCACGCCAGACTTAATATCGCCAAGAGTCACGGCCGACATCATGCGCACCAAAGCGGGCAACAAGGGGGTACGCTCCTCAATCCACACCCCCGAGTGCGTGACCTGCATCACAAAAACGGGACAGCTCTGGTCGGCGCGACGCCGCGTGTCGCAAACTCACTGCGATCTTCTGTCAGAAGAATTGCTCACGGGGAAAACGGGGTTACGGGGGGCAACAGTGGGTCATCTATCGATTCAGGCGCGCGCTTCCAGATCCAGCGGATCGCCGGTTTTGAGGCATATCACCGCTGATATTCACGCAAGCTTCGGGAAACCTGGACATCTCGCATTCCAGCACCTCTCCAGGGTGACTCTGTGAATTCCGCCGGGCATCCGCTGTCCCGGCAGCAGCAGACCGTCTGGACATCGCAGCAACTCCAGCCCGACGGGGACTCCTACCATGTTCCCGTGGCCTACCGCCTTTCAGGTCACGTCGCCGAGAAGGAGCTTGCCGAGGCCATCCGGTCGGTGCTGGACCGGCACCCCGCGCTGCGTGTGGCGATTCATCAGTTATCGAGCGGTGAACTTCGTCAGAGCGTACGCCCGACGCCGGAGCACGTCCTGGATGTGCACCAGGTGACAGCCGATGAGCTGCAGGAACGGCTCGCCGAAGCGGCTTCGGAGCCGTTCTCCGGTGAAACCGCGTGCCGTGTGCGAGCCGGCTTGTTCCGGCTGTCCCCGCAGGACGCCGTTCTCCTCATGGTGTTCGACCACATCACGGTGGACGCGCCTTCGGTCGGCCTGATCATCGAGGAATTGGGCCAGGCCTATACCGATGCCCTCGACGGCCGCCTCCCGGCGGAGGCGCCTATTGACGAGTCGCCCTATTTCGCCTACGTCCGCCAGCAGCAGGAGTGGACGAATCTCCCCGAAGAGCGGGAACACACCGACTTCTGGGAGAAATACCTGGAGGGTATGGACGTACTCGCGTCCACACCACGCAAGCGCCCGTACGGCAATGATTCGCCCATTCGCCACTCCTCCTGCCTGCTGTCCTTTCGGGCGGATTTCTTCGAGCTCGTCGAACGCCGGCGGGTGACCCCCTTCGCAGTGCTGCTGTCCGCTTACTCTCTGACGCTTCAGCACTTCCTCCGCTCCGATGACGTCGTGGTCTCCTATCCGGCTGTCGACTGGCGACGCACCGAATTCGACAAGGTGGTGGGGCTGTTTACGGACATGATGCTCTTCCGCTGCCCTCCGCAGGCTGAAACAAGCCTTCAGGAGTACGTCGGGGACGTTCAGGAATCGCTCTTCAGCTGCCTGGAGCATCAGGGAGAGTCCCTGGAGAAGCTGTGGGCCCGTATGCGGGTGATCGCCGGTGGCGGTGCGGCCCTCCCGGCCATGCTGTCCGTCAACGACCTGGGCACAGGCCCCCGGTTGCGCGGGCTGGATGTGGAACGCATCCCGCTGATCCCGCGTGACGGCAAGTCTGAGCTGCTGCTGGCCG
This sequence comes from Streptomyces sp. NPDC000941, assembly GCF_053599555.1. Taxonomy (NCBI): domain Bacteria; kingdom Bacillati; phylum Actinomycetota; class Actinomycetes; order Kitasatosporales; family Streptomycetaceae; genus Streptomyces; species Streptomyces sp. NPDC000941. The sequence continues at coordinate 112,486 of NZ_JBSFMM010000003.1, read as the reverse complement.
TCAACATCAGCGGCACCGAGGTCACCGGGCGGCTGGACTTCGACCCCGACGTGTACGCCCCGGCCACCGCACAGCGGCTGGCCCGCGCGTGGGAAACCGTGCTCGGCCAGATCCTCGACGGCTGGGACGGCGCCGCGCGGGAAGTGGAGCTCATCACCGAGGCGGACCGCTCCCTGGTGCTGGACACCTGGAACGCGCCGCCCGGCGAGCCGGCCTCGCCGCACGTCCCGGAGTCCTTCCTGCGACAGGCCACCGCCGCCCCCGAGAAGGTCGCCCTGATCGACGAGGGGCACGAGGTCACCTACGGGGAACTGGAACGGGCCTCCCGCTCGCTTGCCGCCCGTATCACGGCCCTCGGCCTCCCCCCGGGGAGCGTCGTCGCGCTCTGCCTGCCGAGGTCGGCCCGGTTCGTCGAGGCGGTCCTGGCCGTGCTCCGATGCGGCCTGGCCTTCCTCCCCGTCGACATGGAACAGCCGCCGCGCCGCCGCGCCTTCGTCCTGTCCGACGCGGGAGCGGCAGCCGTGATCGCGCCGAGCCATACCGGACTCGACGCGTCGACGCCCGGCGTGAAGCCGCTCGGCCTGGACGCCGCCGAAACCGCTGCCCCAGGCGACGCCCCAGGCGACGGGTTCGAAGACCGGCCGGTGGACGCCGAGGCCCCCGCGTACGTCATCACGACGTCCGGAAGCACCGGGCTGCCCAAGGCGGTCGTCGTACCGCACCGTGCGCTGACCAACAACCTCCGGTGGAAGCGGGACGAGTTCGGCTTCCGCCCGGAGGACCGCTTCTACTTCAAGACGCCGCCCATCTTCGACGCGTCGGTGTGGGAGTACCTCGCCCCGCTCACCGTGGGCGCCACGCTGGTGGTGGCGCCTCCGGGCGCGCACCGGGACCCGGCGTCCATGCTCGGCGAGCTGCGGCGCCACGCGGTGACCGTGGCGCAGTTCGTCCCCACCCTGCTCAAGGCAATGCTGGCGGAGGACGGGTGGGGCGGCCTCCCCGCGCTGCGCCGGCTCTTCGCCGGTGGAGAGCCCCTCGACTCCTGGGTCGTGAAAGCCGTGAGCATGAGATGTCATGCGCAGGTCACCAACCTGTACGGGCCGACCGAAGCGGGCTGCGACGCGACGTCCCATGTGTGCAGCCCCGGCGACGAGCCGGAAGCGTCGGTGCCCATCGGCCGTCCCATTTCCGGGGGCCAGGCCTATGTGCTCGGGCCCGGCGGGCAGTTGATGCCCCCGACCTTCGTGGGGGAGCTCTGCCTCGGCGGGCTCCCGCTGGCTCTCGGATACGCCAACCGCGCCGAACTGACCGCCGAACGGTTCGTACCGCACCGGTTCGGCGAGGACCCCGGCGCGTTGCTCTACCGGACGGGTGACCTCGCCCGCTTCACCGAGGACGGTCTGCTCGAGTTCCACGGGCGCGACGACGGGCAGGCGAAGCTCCGCGGACTGCGGGTGGAACTGGACGGGATACGCAACCTGCTGCTCGGGCACCCCGGAGTCCAGGACGCCGTCGTGACGGTCCGCCCCGAGCTCCCGGACTCCCTGCTCGCCTACGTCGTCTGCGAACCGGACGACGTCCTCGCCGACCTCCGCGGACACCTCGCCGACCGGCTGCCCCCGGAGCACCTGCCCACTCACTTCGTACGGCTGGCAAAGCTGCCCCTCACCGCCACCGGAAAGGTGGACGTACGAGCGCTGCCGCTGCCCGAGGCGGGAGCGGCCCCGTCGTCGCACGGCGAACCGCGTACCGGCCTCGAACGGCGGCTCGCCGCGCTGTGGGCGGAGGTCCTGGGCACGGAACCCGGCCGGGTGCCCCGTGACATGAGCCTGTTCCAGCTCGGGGGCAGCTCACTGACCCTCATTCAGCTGCATCGGCGGCTCAGGACGGAGATCGCGCCCGGCTTGTCGGTGACGGACCTGTTCAAGTACCCGACCGTTGCCGCTGTCGCCCGCTCGCTGAGTGGCTCGGAGAACGACGGAGGATGAGCATGACCCTTGCGCAGGAGAGCCGGCTCATAGCGGTGGTCGGGATGGCCTGCCGTTTCCCCGGCGCCCGTGACACCGACGAGTACTGGAACGCCCTCATGAAGGGGACGACGTCCCTGGTGCCGCTGACGGCCGACGAACTCGCGGCGAAGGGCGTCCCCCAAGACGTGCTCGCCGACCCGAGTTACGTTCCCGTGGCCGGGGCGCTCGAAGACGTGGAGATGTTCGACGCCGCCTACTTCGGGATCCCGCCCGCCGAGGCGGCTGCCATGGATCCGCAGCACCGCCTCTTCCTACAGGAAGCGGTGCACGCCCTGGAGCACGCGGGGTGGGCGGGCGGCGAGGACCGCAGGGTCGGCGTCTTCTGCGGCTCCGGCGAGAACCGTTACGCGGCGATGCTGCCCAGCCCGGACAGCGGCGCCCGGACCCACCGGTCCATGTCCGACTCCCCCGCCGCGCTGCCGCTGCGCGTCTCCTACCATCTCGACCTGCGAGGGCCGAGCGTCTTCATCAGCAGCCTGTGCTCCACCTCGCTCACCGCCGTCCACCTGGCCAGGCGCGCCCTGTTGGCGGGCGAATGCGAACTCGCCCTGGCGGGCGCGGTGTCCGTGCAGCTGCCACAGCACCACGGCTATCGCGCGCTCGACGGCTCCGTCATGTCCCCGGACGGCCGGCTGCGCCCGTTCGACAGCGCGGCGCAGGGCACCGTACCCGGAAGCGGCGCGGGAATCGTCGTCCTCAAGCGCCTGGACGACGCCCTGCGCGACGGCGACACCGTCCACGCCGTCATCCGCGGCTCCGCCCTCAACAACGACGGGGCCGACCGGCAGAGCTTCGCCGCGCCGAGCGTGCGCGGCCAGCGCGACGTCGTCATCGCCGCGCTCACCGACGCGGGTATCGACCCGGCGACCGTGGGGTACGTCGAGGCACACGGCACCGGCACCTCCCTCGGGGACCCCGTGGAACTCGCGGCGCTCCGCGAGGCCCGGGAACAGCTGGGTGCCACTACTCCCTGTGCGATCGGTGCCGTGAAGTCGTCCCTGGGGCACCTGGACGCCGCCGCCGGCATGGCCGGGCTCATCAAGGCCGTACTCTCCGTCCGTGAAGGCACGGTGCCCGCGACGGTGGGGCACGACGAACTCAACCCCCTCATCGACCTGGGGGACAGCGGCCTGTACATCAGCGTGGGCAGCCACCCGTGGCCGCGTACGGAGCACCCCCGGCGCGCCGCCGTCACCGCGCTCGGCGTCGGCGGCACCAACGCCCACCTGGTGCTGGAACAGCCACCCGGGCAACCCGCACCGTCCGGGCCGGCCGCCCCGGACGAGCCGTACATCTTCCCGCTCTCCGCCCATACGCCGCTGTCGTTCGACCGGCTCTGCGACCGGCTCGCCGAGACGCTGGACCACGAGGAACACGCCCCGGGCGATGTGGCCCGCACCCTCCAAGAGGGCCGCCACCACCGCACGCTGCGCCGGGCCTGGGTCTCCTCCTCCCTCCAGGGGATCGGCACCGCCCTGCGCGAGAAGCCCGTCCCCGCGCCGGCGGAAGGGCTCGTGCTGGCGATCGACCTCGGGGACGAGAACCCGTATCCGCTGGACGAACGGCTCGGCGAGCGCATTCCGGAGCTCCGCCGCGCCCTGGAGCACACGGGCTCCGGGGCCTTGCGGGCGGTGGTCGCGGCGCACACCGCGCGGGGCCTGCTCGATGCCCTGGCCGCACGGGGAGTCGTCCCGGACGCCGTGGCCGCGGTGGGCGCCGGCGAGTACCTGGCGTTCGCCCATGCCGGAGCCCTGCCCTGGGACGTGGCGCTCCGCTGCGCCGAGCGGCACAGCCGGGCTCTGGAGGCGTCACTGCCCGGCGGGGATCTGAGCGTCTGCGAACGGCTGCTTGACGAGATCGAACGGGACCTCGCCGGCTGCCCGCCCACCCCCCTGGCCGTCGAGGTGCGATCGCTCACCTCGGGCACCGGTTTCCCCGCCGGCCGGGTACCGCCGACGGGACACCTGCCGACGATGACCCGGGCCGCGGTGACCGGAGAGGAAGCCTTCGCTCCCCCGCCGGGCTGCCCCAGCCTGCTCGACGGCGCGGCAGGCTGGGAGCAGTGGCTGCGTCTGGTCGCCCGCTGCTGGGAACGGGGCGCCGACGTGTCCTGGCACCTGCTGCGCGGGGCCGGACGCCGGATTCCGCTGCCGGGCTACCCGTTCGACGAGGCCCGCCATTGGGCCGCTCCGGTGCCGGACGCCACCGCGGGACACACCCCCGTTCCTGCCGCCGCCACCACCTCCCGCTCCGACGACGGTTTGCGGGACGTCCTGACCGAACTGGGCGCCATCTGGCGGACGGTCCTCGGTGTTCCCGAGGTGGCGCCCGAGGACAGCTTCTTCGACCTCGGCGGGCACTCGCTGCTCGCCTCCCAGGTCATGACCAGGATCCGCGAGCTGTTCGAGGTGCGGATCCCGCTCGGCGATCTGCTGGACGCCGAGACGCTGGACGGCATGTCCGAGCTCGTTCAGGGCGAGCTTGCCGCGCTGCGTGTCTACGCGACGCAGACCGCCCCGGCCGACGAAGCGATGGAGACGGTGGAACTGTGAGCGTCACCCGCTTTCTGGAGGACATGTCCGCGCGCGGGATCCGCATCGCGCCCAACGGCGAGAAGCTGTCGGTGTCGGGCCCCGACGGCGCCCTCACCGACGCCGTCAAGAACTCGATCCGCACGCGACGCGCGGAGATACTCCGGTTCTTCCGCGAGTACGAGGAGGAGCAGCACCGCCGCGGCGTCCGCATTCAGCGCGTCGACCGCCGGGAACCGATCCCCGCGTCCTATGCCCAGCAGCGCCTGTGGCTGGTGGAGCAGACGGCGAGCGACCTGTCCGTCTACAACATGTACTTCGCCACCGAATTCCGGGGCGACCTGGACGAAGCGGCCCTGCGCGGCGCCGCCGACGATCTCGTGCGGCGCCACGAGATCCTGCGCACGGCCCTGACCGAGACGCCGGAGGGCCTGTTGCAGACCATCGACGACGACTGTGCGGCGCCGTTCGGAACACACCGGGCGGACACCCCGGAGGAACACGACAGGCTGCTCCTCGACATCGTCTCCACGCGGTTCGACCTGGCCGCGGCCCCGCTCATCCGCTTCGACCTGCTGCGCACGGCACAGCGGCGGTGGACCTTCGTCGTCACACAGCACCACGTCATCTCGGACGGCTGGTCCACCGGGCTGATCAAGAAGGAACTGTCCGAGTTGTACGCGGCGCGCGTCGCCGGGCGGAGCCCGCGGTTACCCGAGCTCTCCGTGCAGTACGCGGACTACGCCGTCTGGGAGCGTGAATGGCTCGGCAGCGACCTGGCGCGGCGGCAGCGCGCGTACTGGCGCGACAGGCTCGCCGAGCTTCCGCCGCTGCTCGACCTGGTCCCCTCCCGGCAGCGCCAGGCGGTGCAGAGCTATCGCGGCTCCGCGCTGACCTTCCGGTACGGACGCGAACTCCTCGACAAGGTACGGGGGTTGTGCGGGGAGACCGGCACCACCCTCTACAGCACCTTCATGGCGGCGTACTCACTGCTGCTGTCCCGTATGACGCGGCAGTCCGACATCGCCGTCGGCAGCCCGCTGGCCAACCGGCCCTATCCGGCGCTGGAGCGGACCCTGGGGCTGTTCTTCAACACCATCACCGTGCGGACGCGGGTCGATGAGAGCAGTACCGTCCGCGACTACCTGGCGCAGACCCGGAGCAGCGCGTTCGACGCCTTCGCCCACCAGGACCTTCCCTTCGACCAGGTGGTGCAGGCGACGGCCCCCGAGCGCAGCAGTTCGCACTCCCCGATCTTCCAGACCATCTTCATCCTGCAGACCTATCCGGGCGAGCAGTTCACCTTGCCCGGTGTCCACGCCGAGGCCGCTCCGACCCCCTTCTACTCGGCCCAGTACGACCTGATGTTCAAGCTGCGCGAGGACGACAACGGCCTGAAGGGGCTGCTGGTCTACAACGACACGCTGTTCGACGAGGCCGACGCGCGGCGCTTCGCCGACTGTTTCGTCCGTCTTGTGGAGCGTATGTGCGAGGACCCGGACGCACGGCTCGCGGACCTGCCGCTGATCGACCCCGACAGCTCCCGGCGCATTGAGCAGTGGAACGCCGGCACCAGCCGGCCGGTGCCGGCGCGGCGCGTGGAGGATGAGCTGCTCGACCGGCTGCGCGAGGATCCCGAGCGGGCGGCCGTCACGTTCCGGGGGACCGTGCTGTCCCGGGGTGAACTGGCGCGCAGGGCCGAGTCCGTCGCCGCCGGTCTGCGCTCCGCGGGGCTGCGGCCCGGCGGCCGGGTGGGCGTGCTGGTGCCCAGGTCGCCGGAGCTCATCGCCGTACTGCTGGGGGTCCTCCGGGCGGGGCTGGTGTACGTGCCCCTGGACGGGGCCGCTCCGGACGGGCGCACCACGTCCATGCTCGACTCGGCCGGCTGCGTCGCGCTCGTGACCGGGGAGGTGTACGAGGGCAGGTGCCCGTCGTTCGCCGGTGTGCGGCTGAAGGCCGCGGACCTGCTCCGGCACCCGGGGACGGCCGGCTACCCGGGTGCGGCCGCCGCCGACGCCGCCTATGTCATCTTCACCTCCGGCTCCACCGGGCGGCCCAAGGGCGTCGAGGTGTCGCACGCGAATGTGCTGAACCTCTTCACCGCCCTCGACGCGGTGGCTTCGCCCCCGGATCCCGCCGTGTGGCTCGCCGTCACCCAGGTCACCTTCGACATCGCGGTGGTCGAGCTGTTGTGGACCGTGGCCCGCGGTGTTCCCGTAGTGCTCTCGGAGACGTCCGAGACGATGCGGCACACCACGAGTGATCCGCAGGAGCTTCAGGCGCCCGCGACCATCCCGGAGCTCATCCGCCGTGAGGGGGCGACGGCCATGCAGGCGACCCCCACGCTGCTGCGCGGCGTACTCCGCCTGCCCGGCGCCGAAAGCGCCCTGGCCGGACTCCGGCTGCTGATGGTGGGCGGCGAACCGCTCGACCTCACCCTGGCCCGGCAGCTCAAGGACCTCGGCATCCCGCGCGTGCTGAACATGTACGGACCGACGGAGACCACCGTGTGGTCGACCTGCTGGGAGGTCCCGCGGGAGCCTGACCGCATCCTCGTGGGCCGGCCGCTGGCGAACACCGCGGCCCATGTGGTGGACGCGACGCTGGGCCCCGTGCCGATCGGCATGTTCGGCGAGCTGGTCCTCGCGGGGGCCGGTGTGGCCCGCGGCTACGTCGGCAGTCCCGGGCTCACCGCCGAACGCTTCCCCACCCTTCCCGCCCTGTGCGCGCCCTCCCTGTCCGCCGACGGCCGCGTCTACCGCACGGGAGACATCGCCCGGTGGCTGCCGAGCGGCGAGATCGAGCTGGTCGGCAGGGTCGACAACCAGGTCAAGGTGGGCGGCTACCGGATCGAGCTGGAAGAGGTGGAGCACGCGCTCAACTCCCTCGCCGGAATAGCCGAATCCGCTGTGACCGTCCAGCGTGAGCGGGAGCGCGGCCTGCTGGTCGCCCACTATGTGCCGGCGCCCGGCGCGGTGATCGACGAGGCGTATCTGCGGGCCGGGCTCGCCGATCTGCTCCCGGATCAGATGGTGCCCGCGGCCTTCGCGCCCTGTGCCGCCCTGCCCACCACCAGCGGCGGCAAGACGGACCGCAACGCCTTGCCGCACATCCGCGTCGACACCCGGGAGCAGACGGCCAAAGAGCCCGCGAACGATCTGGAGGCCCGGCTGCTTGCGGTCTGGCGAGCGGTGCTCGGCGACGACGGCATCGGCCCGGCCGACGACTTCTTCCAGTCGGGGGGCACGTCGATCCTCGTCGCCCAGCTGCTCACGGAGGTGCGCGACCGGGTGCACGAGGAGGCGCGGATCGTCGACCTGTTCCGCTACCCCAGTGTCCGGGCGTACGCGGCCCATGTCAGCGGGACGTCCCCGGCCGAGGACCCGCGGCGCGGCCGGGCGCCGGCCACGGACGCCCGCCGGGCGGCCCGGCAACGGCGTGGCCAACAGGTCTCCCGCAAGAAGCAGCTCCGGGCGGACGCGTTCCGGCCCGTCATCGACTGACCTCCGTCCCGCGCACCCCCATCCCGCGCACCCCCTCGTCCCGCGCACGCGGCGCTTCGCGCGCCGCTGCCCCACGCGTCCCTCGCCGCATCCCTGTACGCCGACTCGCCGCCCCCGCGAGTGCGTGCCGGCAGAAGTCCCGGAGTGTGAGCCTTGGCTGCCGACCTTCCCGACGAACACGACGCACCCGCCGAACACGCTGACGAGCTCCCGGCGATCGCCATCACCGGTATGGCCTGCCGCTTCCCCGGGGCGGATTCCACCGAGGCGTTCTGGGAGCTGCTGCGCGACGGCATGGAGCCCCGGGAGACCGTTCCCGACGAGGAGTTGAGGCGCGCGGGACTGCTGGACCGGGTGCGCGACGACCCGTCGTACGTCGCCACCCGTATGCGGTTCACGGACCCCTCGCTCTTCGACGCGGGCTACTTCGGCATGACTCCGGCCGAGGCTGCGGCGACCGACCCGCAGCAGCGCCTTCTGCTGGAGACCACGGTCCACGCCCTGCGGGACGCCGCTCTCGAACCGGGGACGTTCGACGGCAGCGTCGGCGTGTACCTGGGCATGAACCTCTCGGACTATCTGCTGCGCCATGTGATGAGCCACCCCGAGGTGGTCGAGGCGCTGGGCTGGCACCGCGTCCTCATGGGCAACGACCGGGGTTTCACCGCGACCGGTGTGTCCTACCGGCTGGGCCTGACGGGCCCGAGTGCGGCGGTCGACTGCGCCTGCTCCTCCAGCCTCGCGGCGGTGCACCATGCCTGCCGCGCGCTGCTGGACTACGAGGCGGACGCCGCCGTGGCCGGTGGCGCCGGCATCAAACCGACCGACCTCGGCTACTCCTATGTGGAGGGCGGCATCGGTTCCCCCGACGGCCGCTGCCGGCCCTTCTCCGCGGACGCCCGGGGCACGGTGTTCTCCAGCGGTGTCGGGGTCGTGGTGCTGCGACGGCTGGAGGACGCGCTCGCCGACGGCGACCGGGTACTCGCGGTGATCCGAGCCGGTGGTGTCAACAACGACGGGGCGCGGAAGAGCGGTTACACCGCGCCCAGCGCCCGGGGACAGGCCGAGCTGATCGCCTCGGTGCTCGAGCTGGCGGGCGTCGACGCCGATCAGGTCTCCTACGTGGAGGCCCACGGCACGGGCACCGCCCTCGGCGACCCCATCGAGGTGAGCGCCCTCACCGAGGCCTTCCGCATGACGAGCCGTACGAGCGGTACGAGCCGTGCGAGCGGTGCGATCGGCTTCTGCGGGATCGGGTCCGTGAAGTCCAACATCGGTCATCTGGACTCGGCCTCGGGGATCGCCGGTCTGATCAAGGTGGTCCTCGCGCTGCGCCACCGCACCCTGCCCCCGACTCTGTGGTGCGAGGAGACCAGTCCGCACATCGACTTCGACACCTCGCCGTTCCGGGTCACCGGAAAGCTGCAGCCATGGGACGGCCCGCGGCCGCTGCTCGCCGGGGTGAGCTCGTTCGGCGTGGGCGGCACGAATGTGCACCTGCTGGTGGAAGAGGCACCGGAGGTGCCGGCGGGGCCGGAGGCGGCCGCCGACAGTGCGCCCCGCAACGTACGGCTGCTGCCCTTCTCCGCCGCGTCGCGTACGGCCCTGGACGCATGGGAGTCCGGCCTGCGGGAGCGGCTTTCGGCGCAGACTCCCGAGGGCGTGCGCGACATGGCGTACACCCTTGTCCGCGGACATGCCGTACTGCCCTTCCGGCGCGCACTGCTCTGGGCCGACGGACGGGAACCCATCACCCTCGACGAGGACGGCGCGGACACGCGGCGCGGAGGGTTCGCCTTCGTGCTGCGGCATACCGAGCCCGACCAGAAGTCGGTCCAGGAACTTCTCGGCCGCCATACGGTGTTCCGGAAAACCGCCGAACGGCTCGTCGGGCCGTGGGCCGCGGCGCACGGCATAACGGTCCAGCAGGCGTTGCGCACCCTGGCGGCCCGGGCCCCGGCGCTGCTGACGTCCACCGTCGTATCACTGGGCGAGGCCGCCGTATGGGCGGAGCGCCGGGGATCCGCCCCGCGGGCCGTCGTCGCCGACCGGGCGTCCCGCCCCGCCGCGGCCGTGCTGGCCGGCGCGCTGACGGAGGACGAACTCGCCGCCGCCATGGCGGACTTCTCAATCGACAGCGCCCCTGTGGCCGACGGCATGGGATCCGACGAACACGTCCTGCGCCGGGTGTCGCTCCGTCCGCCGACCATCCCCTGGTACGACGAGGACGGAGCCGAGCTGTGCCCGGCGGGCCGCCGACCGGACCCGGCCCTGGCCTTCGGCGACGCCGCGGCCGCACCGGGCCGGCGCACCCTGCCGCCCCGGATCTCGGCGCTCGTGCACCTCGGCGCGGCCGCGGCGCTCCCTGCCGCCACGGTCCCGGGCGTGTTCGCGGGAGCGGTCCACGTGGTCGGTCCGTCCGGCACGCGAGGCGGCGACGCCTCGCTGCTCGGGCGCCTCGGCCGCGCCTGGGCGCTGGGACTCCTGGAGGACCGCTCGGGACTCGTCGATGCCGCCGGCGGCCGCGTCGTGGACCTCCCCGCGTACCCCTTCGACCGGCAGCGGCACTGGCTGGATCCACGGCCGCCGCAGGGCGCCGTCGAGCGGTCCGTACGCTCCGGTGGCCCAGAACCGGCGGCGGTGGAGGCGGGCGGTGCGGAAACCGCCGCCCAGTCGGCTCGGCACATCTTCGCGCAGTGTCTGGGGGTCGACGACGTCGCGGAGGACGACGACCTGTTCACGCTCGGCGGTGACTCCCTGCTCGCCACCCGGGTCGTGGCCATGGCCCGTGCGCGGCTCCGGGTGAACGTACCGTTCGGCACGTTCCTGCGGGAGCCGACGCCGGCCCACCTGGCCCGGCTGGCACACAGAGAGCAGGACGAGGCGGAGGGTGAGGAGGCGGCGGGCACCGGAGCAGGCGGTCCGATCCCGCTGACTCCGCTTCAGGAAAGGTTCCTGTTCCTCAGCGAGATCGACGGCGCGGCCGAGGCGTACAACGTGCCGGTGCTCGCCGACCTGCGCGGCCCGGTGGACATCGAGGCGCTGCGTGCCGCGCTCGCCGACGTCGTCGCCCGGCACGAGAGCCTGCGCGCGGTGTTCCGCACGACCGCGGACGGCACGACGCAGGAGATCCTGCCCGAGGTGCCCGTCGAGCTCCCCGTCCTCGCCGTCGACGGCGAGGAGTCCCTACGGTCCGCGATCGCCGGGCTGCTGGACCGCGGGCTCCCGCTGGACCGGGCCCCCGCCTTCGCCGCGCGCGTCTTCACCACCGGGCCCGGCCGGCACGTCCTCGCCCTCTCGGTGCATCACATCTGCGCGGACGCCCACTCCACCGGCATCCTGCTGCGTGACCTCTACGCCTGCTACGCGGAGCGAACCGGTGGCGACAAGGCCGCCCTGCCCGCCGTCGAAGGTCTGCCGGCCGCCCATATGCGTGCCGTCGCCGCATGGCTGACCTCCACGGACGCCGACCGGCAGCTGCGCTTCTGGCTGGACGAGCTGGCGGAGCTGCCCGAGCCGCTTCAGCTGCCGGGTGACCGGCCGCCCGGTGCGGTCCACGGCTACCGGGGCGGCACCGTCGACTTCGCCCTTCCGGCGGAACTCTCCGGCCGGGTCCGCGCACTGGCCGAGCAGCACGGTGTGACGCCCTTCGTCGTCGTACTCGCCGTCTTCTTCCTGCTGCTCGGCAGGGTCACCGGGCGGACGGATCTCGTCGTCGGGACACCGGTCTCCGGACGGCACCGGCCCGAGACCCGCGACCTCATCGGGAACTTCGTGAACACCCTCCCGCTCCGGGTGCGGACCGAGGAAGCCCTGGACTTCCACGCGTTGCTGGGGCAGGTCGCCAAGCGGGTGACCAGGGCCCTGGACCACCAGGATCTGCCCGTCGAGGTGGTCACCCGCCGGCTGGGAGGCGGCGGCCAGGACCTGAACGCCACCCCGATATTCCAGGTGCTGTTCAACATGCTCAACCTCGACGCGGGCAGTGCCGCGCCGCCGGCCGGGCTCGAGCGCCGCCCCCTGCCGTTCGAGCGGCACACCAGCCCGTACGAGCTCTCCCTCGACTGGTGGTTCGGCCGGGACGGGAGCATTACCGGACGCTTCCTCTACAACACCGAGCGCTTCGAGCGGGAGACCGTCGCGGGGTGGCAGGACACCTTCGCCTTTCTCCTGGCCACCGTCGTGGACGCGGCGGACCGGCCGCTGAGGGACGTCCCCTCCGAGTCGCCCGCCACCGCCGCCCGGACCTCCGCGGCCCTGGCCGGCCCGCGGGTCCCCGTCCCGCCGCGCCCGGTCCACGCGGTCTTCGCCGACTGGGCGGCCAGGGAGCCCGGCCGCCTCGCGGTCACCGACGGCCGGACCTCCCTGACGTACGGCGAACTGGCCCGTGTCTCGGCGGGGGTGGCCGGCCTGCTCGCCGGGCTCGGCGTACGTCCCGGCCACAACGTGGGCATCGCCATGGAACGGGGAGTGCCCCTGGTCGGCGCTCTCGTGGGCGTGATGCGCGCGGGAGCCACGCCGGTGCCCTTCGACCTGACTCACCCGCGGCGGAGACTCGCGGCCATGGCCGAGGACTGCGGCGCCGCCGTCGTCATCTCCGAGCGCAAAGAGGACGCCGACTTCGCCGTCGGCGCGACGGCTCTGGAGCTGACGGACATCACGGCGGTGCGAGGCGGCGCGGACAGCGTCCCGGGCGACGCGGTGGATCTGTCGGTGGGTGCCTATCTGACCTACACGAGCGGCACCACGGGCCGGCCGAAGGGCATCCACTTCCCCCACCGCGCGCTGGCGAACCTCATCCACTGGGAGACCGCCGGCCACACCGCGGGGCTGCGCCGGCTACAGCTCGCGTCCTTCGGTTTCGACGCCTCCTTCCACGAGGCGTTCGCCGCCCTGTGCTCGGGCGGCTCCCTCCACATCGCCGACGAAGAGACCAAACACGACCACGACATGCTGGCCGGCTTCATCCGGGACCACCGGGTGGAGAAGGCCATCCTGCCGGTGTCCCTCCTGCACGCGCTCGCCGCACGCTTCGAGCACGACACCGCCGCCTTCTCCTCGCTCAAGGAGATCGCCTCCACCGGCGAACAGCTGCGCCTGAGCGCGTCGGTGATCTCCTTCTTCGAGTCCCTGAAGGAATGCCGGCTGATCAACAACTACGGGCCGGCCGAGACACACGTCGTGACCTCGTACCGGTTCAGCGGACCGCCGCGTACCTGGCCACGGCACGCACCGATCGGCCGCCCGATCCAGAACGTCACGCTGTCCGTGCTGGACGGGCAGGGCCGCGACGCTCCCCGCGGCTCGGTCGGCGAACTGGTCATCCACGGCGACTGCGTGGCCACCGGCTACCTGGGACAGCCGCGGCTGACCGCGGAACGCTTCCCGCCTCCGGGCCCGGACGGCGGCACGGCGCACGGCGCCCGCGCGTACCGGAGCGGAGACAGAGCCCGACTGCTGCGCTCGGGCGACATCGAGTTCCTGGGCCGTGGCGACAACCAGGTCAAGATCCGCGGCTTCCGGGTGGAGCTGGGCGAGGTCGAGACGGTGATCCGCCAGGACCCGGCGATCCGCGACGTGGCCCTGGTCATCGGCGGTACGGAGGGCGACCGGCGCATCGACGCCTATGTGGTGGCCGCTTCCGGGGCCGGGGTGGCCGAGCGGACCCGGGATCGGCTCAGGGATGAGCTGCCGGCGGCGATGGTGCCGTCGTCCTTCACCGTCCTCGACAGCCTCCCGGTCAATGTCAACGGGAAGGTCGAGGTGTCCCGGCTGCCCCGGCCGGGCAGCCCGGGACCGCGGAGTGCGGGCGCGGGCTCAGGCGCGGGCGCGGACGCGGACTCAGCCGAGGCGGACGGTGCCCTGCACGGTGTCCTGACCGTCTTCCGCCGCGTACTGGACAACCCGCTACTCGGCCCGGACGAGGACTTCTTCGACGCCGGCGGCCACTCCCTGCTCGCCACCCGCGTCATCCACGGCGTACGGGAGGAATGCGGCATCCGGCTGTCGGTGCGGGAACTCTACCGGCGTGGCACGGCCGCTGAGGTCGCCGCCCTGGTGGCCGGCCACCGCCCCGCGACGGACGCCGAGGAAGAGCTGCCCGCCGTCGCTGCCCCGCTCGTCGTTCCCGCGGGGCACCGCGCGCTCCTCGACGGTTCCCCGTCCTCCGACCGGCAGAAGACCTTCGTGTTCGACACCGGGCAACGGCTGGACCCGGCACGGCTGAGTACGGCGGTGGATGCCGTCCTCGACCGGCACGCGGCCCTCCGCGTGCCGTATGCGGCGGATGCGGCGGCCGCTACGGACGGGGAGTCGCGGGCCCGGACGCAGGGCTTCGCCGTGGTCGATCCGCCCGGGACACCGGCGGGCATGACGCCGCACGGGGCCGCGGCATGGCTGTACGACCAAGGTCAGCGCAGGCCCATCGATCCCGCCGGGGAACCCCTGTTCCGGGTCGCGGCGGCGCAGCTGCCCGAAGGCCCCACCCTGCTGGCGCTGACCGTCCATCTGGCCGCCCTGGACGGGCGGAGCCTGAACACCCTGTGCCACTCCCTCGCCGAGGCCTACGCCACGCCCACGGCCCCCCGCGAAACGGACGACGGATTCCTGCGCCACCTCACCTGGCGGCAGTCGCTGGCCGGCAGCGAGCGCGCAGAGGAGACCGTGCGCCGGTGGCGCCGGCTTCTGCCCGGGGCCCCGCGGGAAGCCGACACCCTCGGTCCCGCGGCCGACGGGGAGATCGCCGGGCAGCGGTCCTGGGCCCCCGGGCAGCGGCTGCAGCAGATGCTGCGCCAAAGGTGTGCGGAGCACCGCGTCACCCCCTTCCTGTTGCACCTCACCGCCTTCGCCACCGCCCTGGCCTGGTCGCGGGACGAGGACGAGGTCTGCCTGGCGCTGGCGCTCGACGGCAGGATCCACCCCTCCCTCGACGCGACGGTCGGCAGCTTCGCCAACGTCGTCCCCTTTCCGTTCCGGCTGCGCGCCGCGGAGCCGCTGTGCCACGCCCTGGAGGCCGTACGCGAGGTCTTCGACGACGTGGACGGCGTACGCACCGTGAACTACGCCGACCTCGCGGCCGCCGACGAGGGGCTAGGGGCGTTCCGGAGCCTTCCGGTCGTCTTCACCTATGCGCGCGACGAGGGCGAGCCGCTGCGGCTCGGCACGCGGGAACTACGTGCCGTCGGGGCCGACGTACTGGCTGCCGGGCAGCGGCTGCAGCTGACCGTCGCCGACAGCCCGCGCGCCTTCCGCGCACAGCTCGCCTACGCCCGCAGCCCTGCCGAACGGCGGGACGCACGGGTGATGGCGCTGTATCGCACCGTGCTGTACGCCCTCGTGTTCGAGGCCGACACCACCGCCGCGGACCTTGCCGCATCCATCGATCCCGGGGAGGGCGCGTGAAGTTCAGCCTTTTCTTCTTCGCCAACGGGCAGGACACCACCGAGCAGTACCGTCTCCTCCTCGAGGCGGCGCGGTTCGCGGACACGGAGGGCTTCTCGGCCGTCTGGACGCCGGAGCGGCACTTCCACGACTTCGGCGCGCCGTTCCCCAACCCCTCCGTCACCTCGGCGGCCGTGGCCGCCATCACCTCCCGCGTCGACGTACGCGCCGGAAGCGTCGTGCTTCCGCTGCACGATCGCCTGCGCGTGGCCGAGGAGTGGGCCGTCGTCGACCAGCTCTCGGGCGGCCGGGCGGGCCTCGCCATCGCCTCCGGCTGGAACCCGCAGGACTTCGTCCTGGCACCCGGCAACTTCGAGCGGAACAAAAGCCTGGTCCGTGACGGCATCCAGGAGCTGCGCGCGCTGTGGTCCGGTGCGGCCGTGCGCCGTCCGGGGCCGGGCGGGGAGGAGCGGCTGATCCACACCTACCCGCGCCCCCGGCAGGACGAGGTGCCCCTCTGGGTCACCGCGGCGGGCTCCGCCGGGACGTTCTCCCTCGCGGGAGAGCTGGGGTGCGGCATTCTGACCCACCTTCTCGGGCAGTCCTGGGACCGGCTGGAGGACAATCTGGCCGACTACAGCGAGGCGCTCGAAGCCGCGGGACACGGCATCGAAAGCGACCGGGTGACGGTCATGCTGCACACGTTCGTCGCCGAGGACAGCCGTACGGCGATGGAGACGGCCCGTACCCCCATGACCGCGTACATGCGCTCGTCCATGAGCCTCTTCGGCCTCAAGTCGCCGCAGAGCCAGGGCGTGGGACCGGCATCGGACGCCGCGATGCGCGAGTTGCTGGACCACGCCTACGAGGAACACGCGCGGACCCGGTGCCTCATCGGCTCAGTCGACAGCTGTCTGCCCATCGTCGAACGCCTCGCCGACCTGGGTGTGGACGAACTCGCCTGTCTGATCGACTTCGGCGTCGCGGCGGACGAGGCGCTCGGCGCGCTGCGGAACCTGGCGGTGCTGCGGGAGAGGTGCGAACAGCTGTGATCTCCCGGACCGGAGGACGGCGGGCGGCCGTCTGCCGCCCGCCCGCCCCCAGCGCGCTACGCCCGCACCGCGGTGAGCCGGGCGAGGGCCTGACGCAACTGCTTGACGGTGCCCACGGCCATGGCCGGCACCTGCGAGGCCGAACCGCGGCTGATGTTCGTCAGCACCCTGCCGGGGCCGACCTCGACCAGCGCGTCGACGTCCTCCTTCACCAGCAGTTCCAGCGTCTGGCTCCAGTACACCGGCGAGGAGAGCTGGCGCCTCAGCGACTGACGTGCCTCCTCGCCCGTGTGCACATACGTGGCGGTCGCATTGGCGATCACCGGGATGACCGGAGTGGAGAACGGGACGGCCTCCAGATGGGCGGCGAACTCCGCCTCGATGTCCTTCATCAGGAGCGAGTGGAAGGGCGCGCCCACCTTCAGCTGTGCGACGTGTGTCGCACCGGCCGCCCGCGCGGCGACGGTGGCGGCCTCCACCCCGGCCACCGTTCCGGACACCACCGTCTGCGTCGGCGCGTTGTAGTTGGCCACGGCCACGCTCTCACCGGTGCGGCGCGACGACTCCTCGCACAGGTCACGGACCCGCTCGGCGGGCAGCCCCAGGACCGCCGCCATCCGTCCCGGTGTGCGCCGGTTGACCCCAGCCATCAACTCGCCGCGACGCCGCACCAGACGCAGCGCGTCCTCCCAGGCGAGCACCCCCGCGTGCACCAGGGCCGGGTACTCACCGAGGCTGTGGCCGGCCACCACGCCCGGCCGGATGCCGTGTTCCCGGAGCACCGCGGAGACGGCGAGGCTGGTGAGGAACACACCGGGCTGGGTCACGGCGGTGTCCCCCAGCGCCTCCTCGCTGCCCTCGAAGCACAGCCGGCTCAGCGGAAGTCCCAGAATCTCGTCGGCCGATGCGTAGTAGGCCCGTACGCTTTCCGCGTATTCCCGGGCGAAATCCTTTCCCATTCCGGGCACCTGCGAGCCCTGCCCGGGGAAGAGAAACGCAATCCTGTCCACGGCCACCCCGTTCGCGTCGTGACAACAAAACTTGACGCGGCCTCGACCGCGATCGCTCACCCTATCGATCAGGCGGGACGGAGACAATGCCAAGTCAAGTAATCATCAGAGATCTCGGATCCCGGTCCAGGCGATACGGGAACAAAGAGCACGGGTACGAAGAACCGGAAACAGAGCTGACCTGCTTTCTGATTCACCATTCCGGAGGCTCGGCCGCCGGCTACGCGCCACTGGCCGAGCACCTTCCCCCCACCTGGCGGGTGCTGGCCGTCGAACTGCCCGGACGGGGCGCCTCCGTCAACGAGTCGGCCTGCGTCGACATGGCCGAACTGATGGCGCGTGTCGCGCCCGCGGTTCTCGCCAACGCCGGCGACCGCTATGCCGTCTTCGGCCACAGCCTGGGGGCGTTGGTCGCGTATGAGCTGGTCAGAGAGGCCGAACGGCGGGGCACCCCACCGGTTTGGCTGGGTGTCTCCGGAAGCCCCGCCCCGCACCGCATCCGGGACCGGCTGCCGGAACGGCGTGACCTGTGGCCACGCGAGCGGCTCGTGGCGTTCCTGCGGGAGCTGGGGGGAACACCGGAGGAAATGCTGGAGATCCCGGACGTGGTCGACTACATGGTGACCGTTCTGTGCGCCGATCTGCGCATCGTGGACACCTACGAACACATCGAAGGACCGCCCCTCTCCACACCCGTCTCCGTCTTTTCCGGGGATGCCGATCCGCTCGCCGAGCATGAATTTCTGAAGGGTTGGCGAGAGAGAACCCTGGCACCCGTCAGTTTTCACACCTGGCCCGGTGGCCACTTTTATCTGTTCGATCATCCGGAAAGCTTCTGCAAGAGTCTCGTGGCGGACGTCAGTTCCGCTCTTTCCGGTACACCAGCAGCGGCGCGAGAAGAAATGGAAGACGCTGAGAGCCATGGCTGAGAACAAGCCCTCCGGTCCGGAGGGAGAGAAGAAGACGCGGCAGATCGCCGGTGCCGCGCTCCCCCTCTATCTGACGATGATCGCCTCGTCGGCGGCGTCCCTGGTGGACACGGCCGTCCTGGGGCGGCATGGCACGGCCTCGCTCGCGGCCTTCGCCGTCACGCTGGCCGTGTTCAGCCCGGCCACCGCCGCGGTGTCCGGAGCCATGCGCGGAGTCATGCCGTTCGTGGCGGCGTACAAGGACGACACCGCCGGCGACGCCGACGGCCTGCTGCCCGTGCTGCGCAACGGCATGTGGCTCGGGATCTGCATCGGACTGCTCGGCGCCGCGGCGGTCGCCTCCGTGCCGCTGATCGGCAAGGCCGGTGGAGTGCCGCAGACCACCCTCGACGAGTTGGGTGTCTTCCCGTACATCCTCGCCTGCAGCGTGCTCGTGATGTCGATCGCCGCCACCGCGACGTCCGCTCTCGTCGGGCTCGGCAAGGGCAAGGCGGTGATGCGTTCCGGGATGGCCGGCACCGCCGCCGCCGTCGTACTCTCGCTGGTCCTGGTCGGCGGCGTCGGCTCGTTCGACGGCCTCGGCCTGCCCGGCGCCGGCATCGCCATGCTCACCTCCAGCCTGATCAACGCCTCCCTGGCACACATCCAGTTGCGCCGGAACACGGTGTTGGCCGGAAGGCCGCTGCGGCTGGGGCGTCCGCATCCGCGTGAGGTGCTCAAGCTGGCCGCGGTCGGCATCCCGCTCGCGGCCACGGTGCTCATCAAGTTCGCCGTCCTGGGCGTCCTCGCCTTCTCCGCGGCCCGGGTGAACACCGACAGCGCGGCCGTGCACAGCATCTCCCTGTCCCTGGTGAACCTCATGTTCACCGCGGCGGTGGCGGTGGGCCAGGCGACCGTGCCGCTCATGGCCGCCCATGTGAAGACCGGCGACGTACAGGAGGTCAGGCGCAGCGCTCACGCGGGTGTTCTGGTGGCCCTGGGCACCGTCTGCGCTCTCGCGCTCCTCCTGGTGGTGGCACGCACCCCGGTGATCTCGCTGTTCACCAAGGACACCGGCCTTCACGACAAGGTGCTCGACCTGCTGCCCGTCGTCCTCCTCGCGGTGCTGGCGGACGCCGCCCAGGCGGTGTTCGGCTTCGGACTGATCGGCATCAAGCGCACCGTCCCCAGCCTGGTCGTCTTCGCGATCTGCTACGGGCTGCTGGCCCTGGTGGCCGTGCCCATAGGCGCCGCGGGCGGCCTGAAGGCGCTGTGGCTCTCCCTGGCCGGCGCCAACCTTCTGCTGGTGGCCGGGCAGGCCTTCTTCTTCCAGCGCCGCAGTGGCTCACTGACCAGGCCGGAACCGGCCCCCGCGAGCGCGTGACCCACCTTTCCGCGACCTCTCCCCACCCGACGTGTGCACCGTCATATCCGCGAAGTCAGGAGTACCTCCATGGGCATGTCCGACGATCGTGAGCGACCCAGCACTCTCGTTGAACTCTTCGAGACGACAGCGGCGCGTCACCCGGGCCACAACGCTGTGAGCGACGCCGAACAGACCCTGAGCTACCGGGAGTTGAGCGCACGCTCCGACGTGCTCGCCGCGCACCTGGTCACGCGAGGGGTCGGCCGGGAGGACCGCGTGGTGGTGCACCGCCCCCGCTCCAGCGAGGTGTTCGTCGCCCTGCTCGGCGTTCTCAAGGCGGGCGCGACCTACGTCGCGGTGGATGTCCGGTATCCCGACAAGCGCCGGGACCTGATGATCCGGCGCAGCGAAGCCAAGGCCATCGTGACCGAACCAGGCTGGGGTGCGCGGCTCTCGCACCTCGGGCCCGACGTGATCGAATGGCACAGCGCGGCCGACTCCCCCGCCCTGGGCGACCTGCCGCTTCCCGCGGCGGAGAACGGGGCCTGCGTGCTGTTCACCTCGGGCTCGACCGGGGTCCCGAAGGCCTTCGTGCTGGAGCACCGCAACCTGCTCGCCTTCGCCCGCAACCGCGTCATGCCTCAGCTGCTGCCCACTGATCGCACCAGTCAGATCGCCAGCGTCTCCTTCGACGCCTTCCACTTCGAGACCTGGTGCAGCTTCGCGTACGGTGCGGAGATCGTCGTCATGCCCGCCATGGCGGAACTCCTGGCCTCCGATGTGAAGCGGGAGCTGGAGGACCGCCGCATCAGCGTCATGATCGCTCCCACCATGGCGTTCAACCACCTGGCCCGCGAGAGCCCGGAGACGTTCGCCGGCCTGCGGGTCCTCCAGGTCGGCGGTGGCACCATGCTGGCCTCCGCCTGCCGGGACGTCCTGGCGAGCGGCTTCCGGGGGTCACTGTGGAACCTCTACGGCCCGTCGGAGACCACGACGGGCTGCTCGGTGGCCCACATCGAGTCGGTGGGACCCGAGGACACCTCGGTGCCCATCGGCCCCGTCCTGGACGGCTTCTCCATGTATGTGCTGGACGCCGACCGGAAGCCCGTGCCCGTCGGCGAGGTGGGCGAGCTGTACGTGGGCGGAGTGGGCGTCTGCCGCGGCTACATCGGTCAACCGGAGCTGACCGAGCAGCGCTTCGTCCCCGATCCGTTCGCCGAGGACGGCAGCCGCATGTACGCGACCGGCGACCTCGGCCGACAGCGGCCCGACGGGGTCTTCGAGTACGTCGGGCGTGCCGACGACCAGGTGAAGATCCGCGGCTACCGGGTGGAGCCGGGCGAGGTGGAGCGCGCGCTCGCCCAGCACCCGCTGGCCCGGGAGGCGATCGTGCTGGCCACCGGCGAAGAACTGGACCTGCGCCTGGTGGCATTCGTGGCGGCGGACAGCGCACTGACCGACGAGGAGCTTCTGGCGTACGCCGAGCGGGAACTGCCCGAGTACATGGTGCCCAGCCGCGTCCTGCTCCTGCCCCGGATCCCCGACAACGAGAACGGCAAGCGGGACGTGGCGGCGCTCAGGGCCCTGCTGGCCGAGGACTCCCGGCAGCTCTCGCCGTCCGACCTGCCGTCGGGGGAGACGGAGACGTACCTCGCCCGGTTGTGGCAGGAGTTCCTGGGCGACGAACCGGTCGGCGCCACACACGACTTCTATGCCGCCGGCGGCAACTCGCTCCTCGCCTTCCGCATCCGGCAGCGGGTGGCCAAGGAACTGGGCGTGTCCATTCCCTTCAACGCGATCCTCAACCACCCGGTGCTCCGGGATCTGGCGGCGCTCATCGACGCCCGACGCGACACCTCGGACCGGCAGGTGTCGTGATGCGGCGGATCGCAGTCGTCTACGACATGGGCGCCGCGGACGTGGTGGAGATCGCGGCCGCACTCGAAGGGCTGGCCGAACCGATCTTCGTCTGCCCGGACTCCGAGTTCGGTGAGCAGCCCACGGAGGTCATGGCCGAGCTGGGCCGGCTGTGCGACATCAGTGGGCTGGACCTCGGCCGCGCCGCCGCGAGGGTGCGCGCGGAACGGCCGGACGGAATCGTCACCTTCACCGACTATCAGTTGGAAACAACCGGGGCACTCGCGGCAGAACTTGATCTTCCGTTTCACTCGCCCGAGCTGGTGCGCAGGCTCACCCACAAGCATCTGCAGCGTGAGGTGCTCAACGGCTGCGGTGCGTCCGCGGTGCCGGCGCGGCTGGTCACCGGGGAGGATTCCGCCCGGCTCGCCGTGGCGGAGGTGGGCCTGCCGGCTGTGTTCAAACCCGACGTGGGAACTGGCAGCCGAAGTACCTACCGCATCTCCTCATACGACGACCTTGTCGCCGCCTGCCGTTCGGAATTCCCGGGGCCGGCGGAGTCCGCCGCTACAGAAGCCTTCGTCTTCGAGAGGGAACTGCGGGGAGTCGTGGACACCGCCCCCTGGGGCGACTACGTATCCGTGGAGTCGGCCGTCTTCGACGGTGCCATCACCCATCTGACGGTCACCGGAAAATTCCCGCTCGCGCCGCCGTTCCGGGAGGCCGGGTCATTCCTGCCCGCGGCCTTGCGGGAAGATGACGAGAAAACCGTCCTGGACGTGGCCACACGCGCCCTGACCGCCCTGGGCGTGCGCACCGGAGTGTGTCACACCGAGGTGAAGCTCACCCCGTCGGGACCGCAGGTCATCGAAGTGAACGGGCGCCTCGGGGGCCTCGTCAACGCTCTTCTCGCCCGCGCGACGGGAGTGGACGTCATCCGGCTGGCGGCCGGTATCGCCCTTGGGGACGTGGAAGCCACGAAAGCGGTGGACAACATCGCCTACGAGCGGATCGCGTTCATCTACGCTCGCGTGCCTCCCTTGGAGGCGCGGCGTGTCGCCGAGGTGTCGGGACTCGAGCAGTTGCGGCGTCTGCCCGGCATTTCCCGTGTCGTCCTGAGGCACGGAGCGGGGCACTCCATCGACTGGCGTACGGGGAGGCTGGGCCAGGTCTACGTCTGCTTCGGAGCCACGGAGACCCATGAAGCGCTGGCCTCGCTGCTCGATGAAATGACCGATGTGGTCAAGGTCCGCTATGAACCGCGATATCCGCCACCGATCAACTGATTCCGCATCCACACACCGCACCCTGGAAGAAGTTCCTTGAAAAAACCTCGAGTCGTACGCTCCTTCAGCGACCTCGCCACAGGGGTCCTCGACCAGAACCTGCCCGTGGTCACGCTGTTCAGCGGAGGGCTGGACAGTACGTATCTGCTGTACCGGCTGCGCCGGTCCGGGCACCGTGACATCCATGCGATCAGCGTGGACGTAGGAGGTGACGAAACCCTCGAAGAGAAACAGCGCATAGCCGACCGACTCGGCGTTGGATTGCACATCGTTGACGCACGGGAAACCTTCGCGCATGAGTTTGTTCTCCCAGCCATATCCGCACAGGCCGTCTATCTGAACACGCATCCGATCAGTTCCTCGCTGAGCCGTCCCCTTATGGCACGCATAGCGGTCGAGATGGCCCAGAACATGGGGGCATCGGCAGTACTGCACACCGCCAATCAGTCCCAGAACACGCTGCGACGGCTGAACGGGGCAATCAGCCTGCTCGGCTTCCCAGGCCGGTACGGAAGCCCCTACGAACTCGATCCGGTCGATCGCGCCCAGAAGATCGAGGAACTCAAGGATGCCGGCCTGGACGAGATGGCGGATCGCATCGTCAGCGGCGACTCGAATCTATGGTGCCGCGAATTCGAATCGGGAATCCTGGAAGATCCGGAGGACCATGCCACTCCCGAGCATCTGTATCGATGGTCCATCGCCGAGAATCCCGCACCCGAGGGCCTCATGGACATCAGGTTCCGCGCGGGAGTTCCCATCGCGGTCAATGGAACCCAGCTTCCGCTGACGGCGCTGATCCGCGAAATGAACCTGCGCGTGGGCGCCTTCGGTATCGGCCGTTACAGTGGCCTCGAGCATTTGCCCGACGGAGAAAAGGTGCTGGAGATCCGGGAGATGCCGGCGGCCTGCCTGCTCTTGCGCACATACCGGCATCTGGAAACAGCCACCCTGGATGCCGAGACCATCCGGGAAAAGATGCATATGGAGCAGCTCTGGGTGCGCGAGGCCGTCGAGGGTCGGTGGTTCGGCCCCCTTCGAGCCGCCTGCCAGTCATTCATTGACGACTGCTCGGCCCGTATCACCGGATCCGTGCAGTGGAGACTGACTCCCGGCTCGGCACAGACGACGGCGATCCTCGCGGAGCACCCCCTCTACCTGCGCGACCGGGAATCCTGGGAAAAGGAAAAAGTCACCGACGCCTCCTGTTCTTGGTGAACCGATGCGAGTTCTTCGTGAACCGATGCAAGCTCAAAGGGCGAGATAAGGGGGCCCGATAGGATAAAGACCGACCTGATCGGCAAGCCATTGAGCTCGCAGATACGTGCCTTTCCGGTCGTGAATGTGCACCGTATGATCGGGTGCGGGCTCATCCCAGTGAATTTGTCGCGAATTGATGGAGATGGAAACATGCGCATACTCCTCCTCCGCGGACAGCCGCAACGCAGGCACCTCCGGCCAGCGCACCCCACTCCACACAAGCGTCGCGGGACATTTTCCCGCAGCGCAGACGAAGCGGTCCTCGAGCCGGCCGAAAGGCTGGGATGTCCACTCCAGAAAAATCGGAAACGGGCCCGCGACAACTGAACTGGCCGACGGCTGAATGGCCGGACTCTGCCCGCACCCGAATGCGGTGGCTGTCGGCATGGCGGCGCTCAGCATCTCCAACTCCGACGCCTCGGAAACGGTGGCTTCGAGACTCACCTCGGCATCAGCCGGGTCGCCAATCGCCATCAAGCGACGAGCCGTCTTCACCGCAGCGGCCAAATCCGTCGTCCGGAACACCGGATGCGCCTGAGAGTTCCCCATGGAAAGCATTGTGCCAGCGGCGACATGTGGTGTCCCACGAAGCTCTGCATAAATTTTTCACAAAACGGTCTTTCATAGTAGAGAGGGTGCATCATGCCTACACCGGTCAAGGACTCTTCGACCGCGCTGAAGTCTGCTTACGCCGAGGCCGGGTGGAGCCGGATACCTTTCCGGTTCGACAACAAGGCGGTTGAGCTGATCCGCGAGCGAGTGGCGTCGATCAGCCGGGAGCGCAGGCCGGAGGTCGTCCATGAGAAGGACAGCGATGTCGTCCGAGCCATCCACGGCTGCCATCTCTTCGACGATGTGTGCTCCGCACTCGTGAGACACCCGCAACTCGTCGCTCTGGCCGAGGCCCTGACGGGAAAGCCGGTCTACGTCTACCAGTTCAAGGTCAACCTCAAGCAGGCCCATGAAGGCGCGGCCTGGCCGTGGCACCAGGACTTTGCGTTCTGGAGCAAGGAGGACGGCATGCCACGTCCGGATGCCGTCAACGTCGCCGTATCACTGGACGACACACATGAGGACAACGGCCCGTTGGCCGTCATCCCGGGCTCCCATCGCCTCGGCCTCATCGGTCTCCCCGACACGGTGGAAGGGGAGGGTGACTGGCGGCGACACGTATCCGCCGATCTGGCGTACACCGTCAACACCGATACGGCGTCCGACCTCGCCCGGCGTAACGGCACCGAACTCATGGTGGGCCCGGCCGGGTCGGTCCATGCCTTCCACCCGAGCATCGTCCATTCCTCGTCGAACAACTCCTCGACAGATCGACGTGCGCTGCTCCTGATCACCTACAACGCCGTCGACAACGCACCGGCCAACCCGACACGCCCCGAGTTCCTCGTCAGCCGGGAGGCCGCCCCGATCACCCCCTGCCGTGACGACCGGCTGGGTGTTCACGGGTCGTGACGACCGCGGAACTGATCGCGGCCACCTCCCGGCCTGCACTTACAGACCATTTCCCTTGCCCGTAAGACCGTCGATTCTCCCAGGAACGACCGGGTAACTCGCCCTGGTCGAGGCTAGGTTGGACCGATCGGCATGCAATCCCCCTGGAAAGGGACATGAATCGGTATGACCGTCGCCTCACAAGCCCCGGCCCAAGTCCCGGCCCGAGGCCGTACCGCCCGGTTGGTGGGGCGGGCCCCCGCCGGGGTGCGGCCGTATCTGGAGTTGCTGCGGCTGGACCGGCCGGTGGGGGCCTGGCTGCTGGTGGTGCCCGGATGGATCGCCCTGGCAGCGATCGCCGGGCCCCGGGACGGGGGCCTGCTCGGGCTGCTGCTCCTGGTGTACGGGGTGCTGTCGAGGGGGGCCGCCTGCGGGCTCAACGATGTGCTGGACGCGCGGTTCGACGCGCAGGTGCCGCGTACGGCGGGGCGGCCCGTCGCCTCCGGGCGGCTGGCGGCCGGGCGGGCACTGGTGCTGTCTGTCGTGGTGGGGGCCGCCGCTCCGCTGGTGATGGGGTTCTGGAGTGTGGAGGCCGTGGTGTGGGCGGCGGCCGGGGCGCCCCTCGCGGCGGTGTATCCGTATATGAAGCGGGTCACCCACTGGCCGCATGTGTGGCTGGGGACCACCATCAACTGGACGTTGCCGCTAGTGTACGTCCTGCTCACCGGAGGGCTCGGGCTCGGGGGCGGGGTGCTGTACGGGGCGCTGATCTGCTGGGCCGTGGGGACGGACGTGATCTACGCCTGCCAGGACCGGGAGGCCGATGTGCGGGCCGGGGTGCGGTCGGCCGCCGTGCTGCTGGGGCGCCGTAGCCGGGTGCTGGTGGGCGGCGTGTACGCGGGGTGTGTGGTGCTGCTCGCCTGGTTCGGGGTCGTGGCCGGGCTCGGGCCGCTGTACTGGCCCGGACTGTGCGTGGTCGCGGGGCAGTTGGGATGGCAGGTATGGCGGGCCGACCCTGCGGACGTCGGAGCCTGCGGGCGGGCGTTCGGCACCAACCCCCTGTGCGGACTGCTCATCCTCGTGACCGTGCTCGCCGGGCGGATCGGTACCCTCGGCTGAGGGACACGGACCCTGGAGGTGCTGGTGGGACTGCGGGAACGGATCGCGGCGGAACTCACGGCGACCATGCACGGCGGGGATCTCAAGCTGGAGCGGTACGCGGGGCCGCCCGGTGATCCCGGGCTGTTCGGGATCGCGCCGGGGGACCCGGTGTGGCGGGTGCACGGGCAGGCCACCGGGATGCTCACCGGCGGGTTCGCCGCGCTCATGCTCCAGTCGCTGCATCCGCTGGCCATGGCGGGGGTCGACCAGCACTCCGACTTCCGCGCCGATCCGGTCGGGCGGCTGAACGGAACCGTACGGTTCATCACCACGACCACCTTCGGCTCCTCGGCCGCCGCCCGCGAGGTGATCGACCTCGTCCGGCGGATCCACACCCGGGTGCACGGCACCGCCCCCGACGGCCGGCCGTACCGCGCGGACGACCCCGACCTGCTCACCTGGGTGCACACCGCCGAGGTACGCAGCTTCCTCGCCGGCCACCAGACCTACGCACCCCGGCCGCTCCGGCTGAACCCCGCCGAGTGCGACGCCTACTACCGCCAAGCCGCCCCCATGGCCGAGGTGTTGGGCGCACGGAACGTACCACGCACGTCCCTCGAAGCCGAGCGCTACCTGACCCGCCTCCGCCCCCAACTCCACGCCACTCCGGCCGCGTTGGACTCGGTGCGGTTCCTCCGCCGCTTCGGACGCACCCGACGGGAGCGGCTGGTCGTAGGCCTGCTCACGAACGCCTCGGTCGGACTCCTCCCCGACTGGGCCCGCACCGAACTCGGCATCCACCGCCCGGCCCCCGTCCGCACCGGCTGGGACCGGCCCCTGGCGACGGCCGTCGGACGCACCCTCCAGTGGGGGCTCGGGCCCTCCCGGATCCAGGCCGCCGCACGGGGGCGGCTGGCGGGGGCGGGGTGGGGATGACAAGGCGAACCGGCCCGTGCCAGGGTCGCATGGTGGGGTCGGACCGGAGACGACACACCATTCCTTCTGGACATCGGAACGCTGGACGCGCACAGTAGGGACGCTCTGACCCGGATGTCCCCCGTCATCGGCTACCTCGCCGTACTCCCCGGACATCGGGGCAACTGCTACATCGACGAGATCCTTACCGAAGGCACCCGGATCCTCAGCGCGCAGGATGTCACTATCGGGTCTCCAGTTCCCCGATCCGCGTCAGCGTCGTTCCGCTCTTCGGGCATACCCACACCGCGATGTCCGCGCGGACTGTCGCCGTCAGCGGATGCGTGTCCGGGTGTGTCGGGCACTGTGGCCAGACCGCAGGTGCGCCTTCGGACCATAGTGCCTCAACCGCCCATTCCTGGACCTGATCCGCCAGGTTCGCCAGCCGCTCCGCGGCGGTGCCACCAGGTGGTGAAGTCAGGCCCTGGCCCGAACCGTCCGGGGCGAAGAGCATGATCCCGTACGTGTCGTCCTCGCGTATACGCGGCTGCACCGCGCACTGCGCCTGGAGGTCCCGCAGGACTGTCTCCAGAGCTTCGGCGAATTCCACGTCGTCCACTGAGGGCTCCTGATCACATCGCGGAGGGCTGTCCCACAGTCTCCACTGTCCCCGAAGCTCGCGGAGGATCTTTTGAGGCGGGACCGGCCTTCCGGGCGGTGTGCCGGCAGGCAACCGCCGGCACACCCCCCACCGCTCAGCTCTGCGACGCGGAGGCCCGGCGTCGGATCAGCCACCACACGCCGCCGGCGAGGACCAGCAGGACGGCGACGATCGCCCCGATCAGTACGCCGGATGACACGCCGTCGCTCTCGCCGGTGGTCTTTTCCGCGGCCGATGTGGCGTCCTGTTCCGCAGCGCTGTCGGCGGTGGCGGAGGAGGTCTCATCGGGTGCCGGGCTCGACGTAGGGCTGGGGCCGGTCGGCTTGGCGTCCGGGGCCGCCGCCTTCAGCTTCAGGACCGGCGCAGGCTGCTCGGGCTCATCGCCCCCGCGGGGCAGTTCGATCCAGCGGGAGACCTCGCCGTCGCTGTACGTTTCGACGGTCTTGAACGCGATCTGCTTCGCGTCCGGCAGCCGGTTCACCTTGATCTTGTGTTCGGCGTTGACACCGGGCTTCAGCGCGGGCCCGCCGACGGTGTAGCCGTCAGCGGTGGCCTTCAGCCGCCACCCCTTGGGGGCGCCCGCGAGGGTCACGTCATCGGGGGCGATCCCGTCGGGCAGTACGATGCGCAGCTCGCGGAAGCCCGCCGAGTCGGATTCGGCCTCGGAGACGAAGGACAGGGTGACGTTCTCGGCCAGGGCCTGCGGGGTGTCGGCCTCGACTTCCGCATGCGCGGCGGCCGGTGCTGCCAGGGCGAGGGCCGACGTCAGCGCGGCGGCGCCGGCGAGTGCGATCCGGCGGCCCGTACGGGCGGGCGGGTGCGGGTGCTTGGACACAGGGGACTCCTTGCTGCTACGGGATTGACCGGCCCCGCGAACGAGCGGGGCCGGTGCGGGACCGGAGATGGTGCTCCGGTCGCGGCGGTCCCCTGCGCACCACCACATGCCTCAGAACCTCCCCGCCTGCCCGTGCCGGCAAGTCGTCGCGGTCCCACGCCCGCCGACCGGGCAGCCGAAGTGGCCGCCCCGCGCCGGTGGCCGGCCGCCGTGGCAGCGCCTGGGCCAGGGCGGCCGCGGCGGCCCTGGCCAGGGTGCGCAGCATCTCCAGCGCGGCCACCATCCGGGCGTCCGCGCGGTGCAGCAGCCAGGCCACGGCCAGCGCGGCGAGCGTGTGCACGGTCGTCATCGCCGGCCCGGCGTAATGCCAGGCATGTCCGTCGCCCGGCGCCGCCGTGAGGTGCCCGGCGGGCGCCGGGTGCCCCGGCGTCCCCGTCGGCGTGTCGCCGTCCGCCCAGGACAACGTCAAGTGCAGCACGCCCTGCGTGGCCAGCGTGAACAGCATGGTCGCGGTCGGCGGGCAGTGGCGCCGGGCCAGCGGCCAGACCCCCGCGAACTGCGCCGCGGCCAGGCCGCCCACCAGCCGCCACGGCACCGTTCCTTCGGCGATGGCGTGGTGGCCGAACGTGGCGAGCACCGTGCCGAGCGCCGCGAACACACCGGCCCGCGCGCACGCTCCCACCCGGGCATCGGGCCGGGATCCCCCGGCACACCCCTGGTGCCCCGTCACGGGCTCACGCGGCATGGCCGCCCACCGCCGCCTCCCGGCGCGCTGCCAGGCGTTCGTCGTGGACGAGCGGGCTGGTGGAGGTCACGGGCGGCGTTCACCTTGTCGTATACGGCGCGGAGGGCGGGAACTGTTCACACGGCCGGCGGCTGTTGGCGCGGGGCGTCGTCACCGTGCACGGCGTCACGGTGACCGGCCGCGCGCCGGTCGCGGGCGTGCAGACCGGCCAGGTAGGCGTTGTAGGCGGCGATCGGGTCGTCGGCGTCGCCACGGTCGATCCGCCGGTCGATACGACGGGCCTCTCGCTGGTCGGAGCGGACCCACTGGATCGCCAGAATGACCGTGGTGAACAGCACCGGGATGTCGCCGGTGGCCCAGGCGATGGCACCGGCGTTGTACTGGTCGTCCAGTGGCTCGGCGATCCAGGGCCGGTCCAGCAGCGACCACCAGCCCTCGCCGATCAGCTCCGTGGAGCTCATCAACGAGATGCTGAACCAGGAGTGGAACGGCATGGTCAGGATCAGCACGAACAGCCTGCCCAGGTGGGGCGGGCGGCGCGGCCCAGGGTCGATGCCGATGACGACCCAGAAGAACAGAAGGCCCACCGCGAGGAAGTGCACCAGCATGAACATGTGTCCGAGGTGGCTGCGCATCAGCGTCTCGAACAGCGAGGTGTAGTACACGGCGAAGGCACTGCCGATGAACAGCACGCTCACCACCACCGGATGCGAGATCACCTTCACATAGCGGCTGTGCAGCAGCTTGAGCAGCATCTCACGCGGCCCGTCCGGCGAGCCCTTGGGCGCGGCGGGCAGCGCCCGCAGGGCGAGGGTGGCCGGGGCGCCGAGCACCAGCAGGATCGGCACCGTCATCGCGAGGATCATGTGCTGGCCCATGTGCACGCTGAACAGCACCTTGCCGTACACCGCCAGTCCGCTCATGGTCGCGAACACCGTGACGGCCAGACCCAGCAGCCAGGAAATCGTACGCCCGACGGGCCACTTGTCGCCGCGGGCCCGCAACGTCCGTACACCCGCCAGGTACAGCAGTGCGGCCGCCCCGGTGCCGAAGGCGAACAGCGGGTCGAAGTGCCACCGGGTGAACAGCGGGGTCCAGGGGAAGCCGCCGAGCGCGGGCGGCATGTCGAAGCCCAGCAGCTCCTCGGCCGGCGAGAGCGAGGTGTCGCCGCT
This sequence comes from Streptomyces sp. NPDC000941, assembly GCF_053599555.1. Lineage (NCBI taxonomy): Bacteria > Bacillati > Actinomycetota > Actinomycetes > Kitasatosporales > Streptomycetaceae > Streptomyces > Streptomyces sp. NPDC000941. The sequence continues at coordinate 81,431 of NZ_JBSFMM010000003.1, read as the reverse complement.
CCCGGGTGCCGGGGTACGGGACAGCCCCACCGCGAGCCCGATCGCCCCCGCCATCAGCAGCAGCTCGCCTACGGCGAGCCGGACGAACGCCCGCCGCCTGCCCTCCCGGAGCGCGGGCAGGGTACGGCGGCGGTGCCACCAGCCCATGCCGCCCAGGACGGCCAGCGCCACCGCCTTGCCGAGGACCATCACCCCGTAGGCGCTGCCGAACAGCTCCCCCGGGGACGGGAGCCGCACGGCGGCGCTGACCAGACCGCTGGAGCCGACCGCGAGCAGCGCCCCGCCGGCGAGCGGGCTGAACCGCCGCACCGCGTCTGCTGCCCGCTCCTCACGGCGGCCGGTGGCCACCAGTGCGAAGACCAGCCCGCCGACCCAGACCGCGACCCCGAGCAGGTGCAGCGCCAGACTGGTGACCGCGGCGTCGTGGTTGCCGGACGCGGCGGAATGCCCGCTGAACGCGGGTGGCAGCAGCCCCGCAAGAGCCAGGAGCAGCGCCAGGCGCGCCCAGCGTGCGGTCGTGACGCCCACGCAGAAGGTGGCGATCACACCGCCGGCCGCCGCCGTCAGAGCGTAGGAGCGTCCCTGCGTGTCGGTGATGGCGAAGTCGGCGAGAACCGCGGGCGAGGCGATGTCCGCGACCGGCGTGGCGAACACGTCGGACAGTGTGAACACCAAGGCGGCCACCGACGCCGCGCCCCACAGCGCGGCTGCCGCGGCGGCCCAGTTGAGGTAGCGCAGCTGCGTCGTGGTGAGCTTCCGGCCACCCGGCAAGAGGACGACCACCAGCAGCAGAGCGCCCACGGTGGCCACGGCGGCCACGTCCGTGAGGGTCCGGGCCACCGGCAGCCCCCACGCGGTCATGGCCCCGGCGTCCGGGATGCCGGGGATCGCCTCACTCGCGCCTCCGCCTGCCCCCACGGCCACCAGCGCCACGGCGACGGCCACCCCCGCGCCCGCGGCGAGCAAGGCGGGCAGCCGCGGCAGCAGCCGCTTGGCCCCGGTGTGCCTGGTCTCAGTCGCCATGACGCGCCCGCCTCCGTCGTGCCGCGAAGACACCGGCCCCGGTCACGACGGCGATCCCGGCGGCGGCCAACGCGCCGGCTCCGGCGAGGACCGACCCTCGTGCATCTGTGGATGCGGCGTCGTCACGGTCCGCTTCCCCGGATGCCGACGCGATCGAGCGGTCGGCGGTCCCCCGCCCCGCCGACGGTGACGGACTCGGGCTGTCCGCCGCCTTGACCGTGAAGGGGTACGAGCCGGAGACGGGATGGCCATCGGCGGACACCACCCGGTAGCCCACCGTGTAGCGCCCCGCCGGAGCACCGGCCTTCAGCGGGAGGGTGACGGTCCTGCCGTCCACCCGCGGCCGGCCGGCCGCCGCCGACGTTCCGTCCGACGTGGTCACGGCGACCTTGGCGTACTTCTCGGCCATCGCGTCGGTGAAGGTGAGCGTGATACGCGGGGGCAGCCCGGCGAGCGTCGCGTTCGCACCGGGGCTGCTGGTGTCGAGACCCGTGTGGGCCGCGGCCTGCCCGGCCGCGGCGGCCGGCACCACCAGGGCCGCGGACAGGACGAGGATGCGTGCCGCCGCGCGGGCGGCACGCCGATGGACGGCATGCATGTTGCGGAACTTTCTGTCGTCCCCCGGCGGCACGGACCACCGGGACGGGAGGGACCGGCCCGCCGGGCGGCCCTCGCGTCGCGCCCGTCAGGGCAGGCGAGGACCGCCGATCGGCATCGGCCGGAGAAGGACATGCGGAAGGGCGTGCGGAAGGACCTGCGTAAGGACATCCGGACGGTGCGCACGCGGCGGCGCGCGGCCTTCACGCAGCCGCATCAGCACGGCCGACTTCAGGGGTGCCGCGCTCTCGACGAAGGTGACCTGCGGACCGGCTCCCTGAACGCGGCCGAGCAGCGGCCAGACGAAGGCGAGCAGAGAGCGTACGGTCGCCGACAGCGGCCCGGGCTGCCACAACAGCCGCTCCGTGACCCCCAGCAGCCGGGCCGCGAGCAGCAGCGTGATGAGGTGTCCGGCCAGCAGCACGCCGGGGGGCGGCCCGGAGCTCGCGTCGTGCTCGACCAACCACGGCCCGGAGCCGAAGCCACCCTGCCCCGCGACCGCCGCACAGGCCCCGGGCAGCGAGTAGGCGACGTGGTAAGCGAGTTGCGCGGCGGCCAGAACGCCCAGCAACTGGGTGTCGGTCAGCCGCCACCGCGTCAGCACGGCCGCGCCGGGTACGGCCACCAGCACCATCGCCGCCACCACGGCCCACCGCGGAGTGTGGCCCTGCGACAGCACGTGTCCGACCAGCGGCAGGAGCACACACAGCACCGCCAGCACCCCGGCCCGTACCCCACGCAACACGCCGGACGCCGGGGAGGCGGAACACGGCACGAGGAACGGTCGCATCACAGGCGGCTTTCGGAAGTCCGGCGGGCGGGCGAGCGGCGGGACACGCGGTGAAGCCCAGTCCTCGGCAGCGTACCCACCCCTCCGACACGGTTCGCTCCCGGGTGGCCCCCTCCGTGCCCGCCCCCTGCACCCAGGACGTGAACGCGCCGGCCCCACCATGAACTATACATGCGACGTATACACGCGACGTATACACGGTGTGTAGAGTGTGGCTCATGTCCATCGGTCACACCCCTTTAGGACTCCTGGAGTCCGGCCCGCGACACGGTTACGACCTGAAGCGGGCCTTCGACGAGACGTTCGGTCACGACCGGCCGCTGCACTATGACCAGGTCTACTCGACGATGTCCCGGCTGCTGAAAGAGCAGTGGCTCGCGACCCCGCAGAAGCCGGAGGCGTACCTCCAGTCGGCCCTTTACACCAAATGCGACCACGCCCTCTTCCACCTGGAGGCGGACCTGCGCCGGCCGGAGCTGACCGCCGCCCGACTCGACAAACTCCGTGAGGCTGTGGCCCGGTGACGACTTCTCCCCCTGGTTCCCTGCTCACGGCGCGGGACCTGCGCAAGACCTACGGGCACACCCACGCCCTCGACGGCGCCGAGTTCTCCATCCACCCCGGCGAGGTCGTCGCCATCATGGGCCCCTCCGGCTCCGGCAAGTCGACGCTGCTGCACTGCCTCTCGGGCATCCTGCCGCCCGACTCCGGGTCGATCACGTACAACGGGCGTGAAGTGACGACGATGAACGACGCCCAGCGCAGCGCGCTGCGCTGCTCCGAGTTCGGCTTCGTGTTCCAGTTCGGGCAGCTCGTGCCGGAGCTGAGTTGCGTGGAGAACGTCGCCCTGCCGCTCAGGCTGAACGGCACCTCCCGCAAGGAAGCCGAGCGGGTGGCGCTCGGCTGGATGGAACGCCTGGAGGTCGACGACCTGAAGGGCAAGCGGCCCGGCGAGGTCTCCGGCGGCCAGTGCCAGCGCGTCGCCGTGGCACGCGCACTGGTCACCGGCCCCCGGGTGCTGTTCGCCGACGAACCGACCGGCGCGCTCGACTCCCACAACGGCAAGCGCGTGATGGAACTGCTCACCGACGCGGCCCGCTCCACCAACGCCGCCGTCGTCCTCGTCACCCACGAGGCACCGGTGGCCGCCTACTCCGACCGCGAGATCGTCGTACGCGACGGCAAGTCCCAGGACGTGGAGCGAGCCATATGAGTCCGCGCCAGTGGTCCAGAGACCTGATCATGGGAGCCCGGTTCGCCGTCACCGGCGGCCGCGAGGGCTGGGTCCGAATGACGCTGACTGCGGTCGGCGTCGGCCTCGGCGTGGCCCTGCTCCTGTTGTGCACCGCGATACCCAACGTGTTCGCCTCCCGCAGCAAGGTGGAGGACGCCCGCTACGCCAACGTGTACTCCCAGACGCCCCCGCCCAAGGCCGACAACACTCTCCTGATCGCCGACGCCGACACCACCTGGCACGACGACGACATCCAGGGCCGGTTCGTCGAACCCGAGGGCAGGCGGGCGCCGCTGCCCCCGGGGGTCGACCGCTTCCCGGGTAAGGGCGAGATGGTGGTCTCCCCCGCGCTCAAGGACCTGCTGGACTCGGACGACGCGAAACTGCTGCGGGAGCGCCTGCCGTACAAGATCACCGGCACGATCGGCGAGAGCGGGCTGATCGGCTCGCACGAACTGGCTTACTACGCGGGCGCCTCGGGGTTGAAGCTCACGGACTCCTCCCTGGTGACGCGGCTGGCCAAGTTCGGCAAACCGGACGCGGCACCCGAGAAGACCGACCCGGTGCTGCTGCTCATGGTCTTGGTCGTGCTCGTGGTGCTGCTGACGCCGGTCGCCGTGTTCATCGCCGCCGCCGTCCGCTTCGGCGGCGAACGCCGTGACCGCCGCCTCGCCGCGCTGCGCCTGGTCGGCTCCGACCGGGGGAAGACCCGGCGGATCGCGGCGGGCGAGGCGCTGGCCGGAGCCCTGCTCGGGCTGGCCGTGGGCACCGGCTTCTTCCTGCTCGGCCGCCAGAAGCTGGGCACCGGCGAGTTGCTGGGCGTGAGCGTCTGGCCCAGCTACCTCGACCCCACGCCCGCGCTTGCCGCGCTGGTCGCGGTGGCGGTGCCGGTCGCCGCGGTGCTGGTCACGCTGCTCGCGATGCGCGGCGTGGCCGTCGAACCCCTCGGCGTCGTGCGCGCGGCCAAGCAGCGGCGCCGCCGACTGTGGTGGCGGCTGCTGCCGCCGCTGGCCGGCCTCGCGATGCTCTACCCGATGATCGGCCAAGGCCACAAGAACGGAGACTTCAACCAGTACCTCGTCATCGGCGGCGTCCTGATGCTGCTGATCGGTATCACCGCCCTGCTGCCCTGGGTCGTGGAGGCGGTCGTCGTCCGGCTCGGCAAGGGCTCGCTGTCCTGGCAGCTGGCCGTACGACGGCTGCAGCTGAGCAGCGGCACCGCCGCCCGCATGGTCAACGGCATCGCCGTGGCGGTGGCCGGGGCCATCGCGCTGCAGATGCTCTTCACGGGAACGCAGAGCCAGTACACCACCAACACCGGCCAGGACCCCAGCCGGGTCCAGATGCAGGTCACCTTCAGCAGCCCCAAGCCGCTGTCCGGCGTCGAGCGCGAATTCACCGGCACCAAGGGCGTCCGGGCCGCGGTGGCCCTGGCCCGCACCGAGTACGGGGACACACGTCGCAACCCGGAGAACACCAACGGCCTGACCGTGGGCAACTGCGCCGCCCTGCGCGAACTCGCCACACTGCCCTCCTGCAAGGACGGTGACGTGTTCATCACGCGAACGCGAAGCGGCTACGCGGACCCCAGCAACGCATCCGAAATCGCCCTGGTGAAGCCCGGTCGGCAGCTCTACATCGAGCCGTCGTACGACGGCGCCGAACGCGGCCTCGAAGTGCCCTGGACCGTTCCGGCGAACATTCGGGAGGTGAACACCCGCAAGGACTCACTGCAGGACTACACCAGTCTGCTGGTCACCCCCGCCGCCCTGCCCCACAAGGCCGCGCCCACGGTGATCTCGGACGGTGTCTACCTGCGTCTGGACCCCTCGGTGCCGGACTCGCGGGAGTACATACGCAACGTCGCCGCCCGCGTCGACCCCCTGGCACAGACCTTCGGCTGGACGGCGACCGAGGAGAACGCCAAGTACACCTCCATCCGCACCGGCCTGTTCGTCGGCTCCGCCTTCGTGCTGGCACTGATCGGAGCGAGCCTGCTGGTCTCCCAGCTGGAACAGCTGCGCGAACGCAAGAAGCTGCTCTCCGTCCTGGTCGCCTTCGGTACCCGGCGCCGCACACTCAGCCTGTCCGTCCTGTGGCAGACAGTCCTCCCGGTCGGACTCGGTCTCGTACTGGCCACGACGGTGGGCGTCACCCTCGGCGCAGTACTGCTGAAGATGACCCGTACACCGGTGACCATGGACTGGGCGAGCGTACTCACCATGACCGGCGTGGGCGCGGCCGTGGTCGGCATGGTCACGCTGCTCAGCCTGCCGCCGCTACTGCGCATGATGCGCCCAGCGGGCCTGCGCGCGGAGTAACCACTCATCCATCCCATCCCATCCCATGAAGTGGGCTCCTCCTACCCAGGAGGAGCCCACCCCTGCGCGCAGGCAAGCCCGGTCGGCGTCAGCACAGTCACCGTCAGGGCGCCCTCGGCGCACAGCAGTCCGACGGCGGTGGTCAACGCTCTTCGCGTCGGCTGCGGATGCTCAGGGCGATGGCGGAGACAAGGAACCAGAAGGCACCGAAGGCCGAGTATCCGGCGACGGTGGACAGGCCGCTCGTCGCCGAGGCGGACATGGCGGCGAAGGAGGCACCGGCGAGGACGGAGAGTCCGCCGCTGATGACCATGGGCCACTGGGCACCGACGGTGCGTCGGCGCCGGATCGCCACGGCGAGCTGGATCGCTCCGGCAAGGAGGGCCCAGATGCCGAACACGAGCAGGGCCGTCCCGATGGTGGAGAAGACGGCGGTGATCATCCCAGCGGCGGCGGCGAGGCCGAGAGCCACGTTGGTGGTACCGACGCGGTCCGTGGAGCCGGTGCCGGCCATACGACGCTCGAGGAGCGTGGCGATGGCGTCCCACAGGGGGTAGACGACGAGCAGCACGGCCGCGATCGCCGTGGGCCTGTCCGCAGACACGAGCGAGGCGGAGGTCGTGACGACGAGTGCCACCCAGATCAGGGAGAAGGCGACTCGGATCAGGTAGAGCGATCGGAGCCCGGAGGGCGTCGTCGTGGTCGTGGTGGTACTCGAAGTCACGGTGGTCTGAGTCATCGGGTGTCCCGTTTTGTGATCGTGATGGTGTGAGACGGTCGCCTCGATGAGGAGTCTCAGCGGCCTCGGGAGAGGGCGTGTACTTCGAGCGAAGTAGTTTTGCCATCCGCTTCGAATCGAGTGAGTTCTGCCGCCCCCATCGCCCGGCCCGGGCTCGCCGTCTACATCACTCGCCGTCTACATCATTCGAAGTACACGGCCGCAGCACACGTGGACGAGAATTAGGCCATGGTCAAGGCGCAGAACGATCAGGACGGGCCCGTGGCACCCCTGTGGGTCCGCCGCCCCGAGGCGCTGCACCTCGTCGCCTATTCGGCGGCCGCGCTGGTGTTCACCGGCCAGATCGTGGCAGTGATCCTGCGAGGGTCGGATTGGCCGACGGCCCTCTCCGTACTCCTCGCCGGTGGCGGTGTCGCCCTCTCATGGTGGAGGCCGTGGGCAGGACTGGTCGTGGCGAGCGCGGCGTCCTTCGCCGTCACAGCGGTGGGCCACGACCCCCTGTCGGTGTGGATGATGGCGGTCCTCGTGCTGTTCTCGGTCACCCTCAGGGGGAAGCAGCCGCTGGCCGGAACCGGCATCGTGGCGGCGTTCTTCCTGGGCGCGTTCATGACGCTGGGAGGATTCCGCGGCGGCGCGATCGTGGGAGCCGCCGCACTCTTCTCAGCCATAGCAGGAGGCGCGACAGGGGCCGCGCTGCGCATCCATCGAGAGCACTGGCGCACCCTGGAGGAACGGGCCGAAAGCGCCATCGCAACCCGCGAGATCGAAGCCACCCGACGGGTGACCGAGGAACGACTCCGCATCGCCCGGGATCTCCACGACGTCATCGGCCACCAGGTCGCGATGCTGAGCATGCATCTCGGTGCCGCGGAGATCGGGCTGCCCGAAGACGCCGAGTCCTCCCGGCAGGCCCTCGTCTCGGCCAGGTCAAGCGCCCGCACCGTCGTCGTCGAAACGCAACGGATCCTCGCGCTCCTCCGCCTCGGAGACGACATCTCCGACGACGAGGCGCTCCGGCCGACCCCGGCGCTCAGCGGCCTGGAAGGCCTTGTCGCCTCTTTCGAGAGCATCGGCCTCGACGTCCGGCCCTCCATCGACATCCCCGCCGGTTTCGTGGAGCCCAGCGTCGGCGTAACGGTCTACCGGGTCGTTCAGGAAGCACTCACGAATGCCTACCGGCATGGAGAGGGGGCAGCAACGGTGGATGTGCGCGAGCGCGACGGCAGGATCTGCGTCACCGTGGAGAACCGCATCGGTCACTCACTGCGCGGCTCCGACTCCGACTCGGGCTCGGGCTCGGGCAGCGGACTCGGGCTCGTGGGGATGCGCGAACGCGTCGAGTCCTCCAGCGGGCGGCTGACGATCGACAGTGACGGCGGGCGATTCCGGGTCCATGCGGAGTTCAGCCCCCTCGGAGCCGCCGTATGACGACGCGGATTCTGATCGTCGACGACCAGGACGAGATAAGGGCCGGCATCAAAGCGATGCTCCGGCTCGACCCGAGTCTCGTTGTTGCGGGTGATCTCTCCGATGGACTCCAGGTCGTCCCCTTTCTCAGGGACCACCCCGTCGACCTGGTCCTGATGGACATCCGGATGCCCGGCATCGACGGTGTCGAAGCCACCCGCCGGATCCGCAAAGAGCATCCATCCGAGAAGATGCGGGTGATCGTGCTGACCACTTTTGACCAGGACAACATCGTTCTCGCCGCCCTTCGCGCGGGCGCCAACGGTTTCCTGAGCAAGACCGTGAGCCCCGCTGAACTCGTCGCCGGAATCACCGAGGTCGTTGGCGGTGGCGGTGCGCTGTCGGCCGCCGCGACGGCCGCGCTCATCGGTCACATGACCGACAGTCCGCCCCCGGTGATCGACCAGGAACTGCTGCGACGCTTCGACGCCCTGACACCCAGGGAGCGGGACGTGGTCGTTCTCGTCGCGAGCGGTCTCGGCAACGACGAGATCGCGGCCCAGATGTCCGTGTCGCCGTTCACCGTGAAGACGCATGCGGTACGGGCCATGACGAAGGTCGGCGCACGTGATCGAGCGCAACTCGTCTCGTTCACCTTCCGGGCCGGCCTCTACCCCTGAGCCTGCCGGGCGTGGCCAACGCGGAGGGAACGATCAGCGCGCCGGCCACGAGGGCGACGCGTCGCCAGTCCCCGGATCCCCTTGCGGAAGTCGATCGGGGAACGGCCCGTGCGTTGCATGAAGTACTTGCTGAACTGGGAGGGCGTGACGAAGCCGAGGTGGTCCGAGATCCGTGCCGCGGTCTCGTCGCTGTGCGCCAGCAGACGCTTCGCCTCCAGCACGACCCGGCGATCGATGAACTCCTTCGCGCTGAGCCCGGCGTTGGCCAGGGTCGCCCGGGCGAGGGTGCGCCCCGAATAGCCGAGCATGTGGGCGTAGTCCTCGACCCGTCGGGTGGCGGTGAAGTGCCGTTCGACCGCGTCACGGAACCGCAGGTAGGTCTCGTCCGGCTCCGGAGCGGGGCTGCCGACCGGGACGGTGAGATGGGCCAGTCGCAGCAGCAGGACGGCGAGCAGGTGGCGCAGGGCCGCGATGTGCACCTCAAGAGGCAGGTGACCGAGCGCCTGGAACTCGCGGCTCAGGTGTTCCGCGGCCATGGTCACCGCCTCGGCGTCGGCGGCGACGGGGGTGGTGAGGACCGGCGCGTGGGGGTTGTCGACATGGGCGGCCGTCGCCGTGGCCGGGTCGAGCACGTCCTGCTGGAAGAGGATCAGAGTGCCTTCGGCCCTGGTGAGGTCGCCCCACTGATGCACCTGCCCCGGACGCACCCACAGCCAGGAGCCCGGCCGCAGGGCGTAGCCGTTGAAGTCGACGATGTGCCGGAGGTCGCCCGCGGTGAGCGTGAGCAGATGATGGAAGTCGGGGCGCTGGGGCCGCGCGAGGACGTGCTCGGATACCCGCCGCCGTAGCTCGGCCAGCGGCATGACCTCCACACCGGCGGGCGTGCCCGCAGGCGCGGCGAACAGGATCTCCGGGATCTCGCGCGGGGATCCGTGTCGGTTTTTGGCCATCATCAGTCGGAAGTTTATCCGGCTTCCTCCCCGCGCTCTTCGTACGTTGGTCGTGCCGCTGCGGAAACGGAAGTCTTCCTGGCGGAAACCGGAAAGGACGGCACGTGACGACGACCTTCGACGAGCACCTGAACCAGGTGTCCGCGGACCGTTCCTCGACACGATCCTCCCCGCGTACGACCGCGACACCGGCCGGCCTGGTGCGCCAGACCCCTCGGGCCAGGCTCGTCCGGATCGATCCCGACCATTCCGATGTCCCCTCGGACCTCGGCGAACGAGCTCTGTCACAGGAACACACGCCTCCGTCACCACAGGAAGAGAAGTCACATCATGTCCGAGGTATCCGAGGTATCCGAGGTATCCATCCCCACGATCGCCGTCACCGGCTCCACCGGCCGGCTCGGTGGGCGCGTCGCACGGCGGCTGGCCGAGCGGGGCGTTCCGCAGAAACTCCTGGTCCGCAGCCCGGAACGGGCCCCACGGCTGCCCGGTGCGGTGGCGGTGCGAGGTGACTACGCCGACCAGGACGCCGTGCGGGAGGCCCTCGCCGGCACCCGCACCGTCTTCATGGTCTCCGCCTCCGAGAGCGCCGACCGGCTCGCCCAGCACGAGGCGTTCGTGGACGCCGTCGTGGAGGCAGGTGTCCGGCACCTGGTGTACGTCTCCTTCTACGGCGCGGCACCCGACGCCACCTTCACCCTGGCGCGCGACCACTTCCACACAGAGCAGCACATCCGCGCGAGCGGCCTGGCGTACACGTTCCTCCGGGACAACTTCTACGCGGAGTTCGTCCCCGACCTCGTCGGCGAGGACGGCGTCATGCGCGGCCCGGCCGGGCAGGGACGCGCCGCGTTCGTCGGTCAGGACGACATCGCCGACGCGGCCGCCGCGGTGCTGTCCCGGCCGGACGACCACACGGGCATCGCCTACGACCTGACCGGGCCCGATTCCCTCACGCTGGACGAGGCGGCCGCAATCCTGTCCGAGCAGCTCGGACGCGCCGTCACCTACCAACAGGAGACGGTCGAGGAGGCCTACGCCTCCCGCGCCTCCTCCGGCGCTCCGCCCTGGCAGCTGGACGCCTGGGTGTCCACCTACACGGCCATCGCGTCCGGCGAACTCGACGGTGTCAGCAACGCCGTACCCCGCCTCACCGGCCACCCCGCCACACCTCTCGCCGACATCGTCCGCACCGCAGGGGGCTGACCCACACAGCCGTCTGCACCGCGCTCGGCGGACGCATGTCGCTTTTTGACCATTGATAGTCGCCGTTCGCGCGGGTGAACCCGGTGTCGTCGGCATAGTTTGAACACATCGCCACTCGACCTCCGGTCCATCCCGGGCAGGTCCCCGAGCAAGGAAGACAGCCATGAGCAACGCGAAGAACACCGTCCTCCAGGCCGCCACCGAGCTGTTCGGCGACAAGGATCCCTCCGCCGTGGACCGCTGGGTGGCCGCCGACTACACACAGCACAGCGCGCTCGCCGCCGACGGGCCCGAGGCCCTCCGCGGACTGGTCGCCGGCCTCGGCGAGGACTTCCGCTACGAAGGCGCCCGGGTCATCGCCGACGGCGACCTGGTCGCCCTGCACGGCACCTACCACGGCTTCGGTCCGGACCCGCTCGTCGGGTTCGACATCTTCCGAGTCGACGCCGACGGCAAGCTGGCCGAGCACTGGGACGCCCTGACCCCGCTGGTCAAGGACACCGTCTCCGGCCGCTCCCAGACCGACGGCACCGCCGCGGTCACCGAGACCGACAAGACCGACGCCAACCGTGCCCTGGTGGCCGAGTTCGCCGAGAAGGTCCTCGTCGGCGCCGACTACTCGGTGCTCACCGATTACATCTCCACCGATACCTACCACCAGCACAACACCGAGGCCGCCGACGGCCTCGACGGCTTCGGGGCGGCCGCGGCCAAGTGGGCCGAACAGGGCAAGAACCTCGTCTACAAGAAGGTCCACAAGGTCATCGCCGAGGGCGAGTTCGTCCTGACGCAGTCCGAGGGCGAGTTCGGCGTGGCGGTCGCCTACTACGACCTGTTCCGCGTGGCCGACGGCAGGATCGTCGAGCACTGGGACGTCATCGCGCCCGTACCGGCCGAACTGCCGCACGGAAACGGCCTGTTCTGAACGACCGCATCCCACCCGCCGCAACCCACGCGTCGATTGACGGAGCACAAGCGCATGAGCAACCTCACCTACTCAGGGAAGACGTACAAGTTCAGCGTCGACAACGGGGCCGTCTTTCACAACACCTACAGCCCCGACGGCACCACGCTGCAAACTGGGAGCATCGGTTCGAGCCCGGACTGCCACTGTACGTGCAGGTGTCTCGCTCGGCAGCCGTGCTGCACCTCTCCGAGCACCACGGCGATGGCGTCCCCAACAGCGTGGTCTGGATCCCTGTGCACGATGTGTCCGCGCTGCACAAGGAATTGCTCGCCCGACCGAACGCGCCGGTACGTCCCGGTATCGATCCGGACGCGCCCGGCGGGCCGACGCGGCGGAGAACTTTCGCAGATACTTCAAGCCGGTTGCTCCCAGAGGCCGGTCAGGTGTTCGTGGAGGACGTCGTGTGCCTCTTGCGGGGTGAGGTGGCCGATGAGGACATGCGTGGTGAGGCCGTCCGCAAGGGCGAGGAGAGTGCGGGCCTCGCGTCGTGGATCGAGGGGCACGGCGCGGTCGGCGCCCTCGCCGACTTCCGAGATGAGGCGGGTGAACGCCTCCTGTAGGGCTGCGTAGTTCGCCTTCAGCGTCCCGGCGAGTGGCTTGCTGACAGCCGCCTGCGCGACAAAGGCGAGCCAGACCCGGGCCTCGGCGCGGTGCTCTTCCCCGAGTAGTGCGATCTCGGTGGCGGCGTGGCCCAAGGCGGTGCCGGCCGACTGGGCCGGGCTCCTGACGAGGCGGGCCTGTACGCGCTCGCTGATCCGCTCGCTGACGTGCCCGAGAGCGAATACGAGCATCTCTTCCTTGGTACGGAAACACCGCTGAACGGCGCCCATGGACACCTGCGCGCGAGCGGCGACGTCGCGAAGGGTCACGCCCTCGAGGCCACGTTCGTCGGCGAGGTGGCAGACCGCCTCGGCGATGAGGCGGCGTCGGCCCACATGATCCACGTGTCTGGGCATGCCCGGTCGCCTTCCTGCTCCACGGCGCTCTGCTTCGCACTGCACCTTATGCGATGCGCCTGTATCGGTACCAGGGTACGGTTGCGGTTCCGATGCAAGCGCATCGGTACGTAGGGGAGGAAGGAAAGGCCATGCAGGACGCCCTGTGGAAGATGTCGGCCGCCGCCCAGGCGGAGGCCGTGCGCGGCGCACACGTCTCGGCACTCGAACTGGTCGACAGTCACCTCGATCGCATCGCCGAGGTAAACCCACAAGTGAACGCGGTCACACAGCTCCTGGCGGAGCGCGCACGCGAGGCCGCGACACAGACGGACCGTCGGCGGGCCGCCGGTGAAGCGCTGGGGCCGCTTGCGGGCGTGCCGTTCACCGTGAAGGAGAGCACCGCCGTCGAAGGCGTGCCGACCACGTTCGGCACGGAGCGCTTCCGCGATCTGGTGGCGCCGGCCGACGCGCCCCCGGTGGCGCGGCTGCGCGCGGCCGGGGCCATCCCCATCGGGCACAGCAACATCCCCACCCTGATCCTGGCGGGGATGCACACGCGCAGCGAACTGTTCGGCGACACGGTCAATCCGTGGGACCGCGGCCGGACCCCGGGCGGCTCCAGCGGGGGCGACGCCGTGGCCGTGGCCACCGGCATGGCGGCGCTCGGGCTCGGCAACGACTCCGGGGGATCGGTGCGCGTCCCGGCCCAGTTCTGCGGCGTGGCCGGGCTGAAGCCGTCCACGGGCCGGTTCCCCGCCGACCACCGCGTTCTCGGCCCGGACGACCCGGGCCCGGCGTCCCAGATACTGGTCACCGACGGCCCGCTGGCCCGGAGCGTGGGCGACCTACGGCTGGCTTACGAGGTACTGGCCGGGACCGATCCGCGAGACCCACGGGCCGTACCGGTGCCCGCGTACGGCGAAGCGCTCCCCGGACCGGTGAAGGTCGCGGTCGTGGCGGACCCCGGCGGGCACGGCGTCCACCCCGCGGTTCGCGGAGCCATCGAGACCGCGGCCGACGCGCTCCGCGACGCCGGATACGACGTGCGCGAGGTACGGGACGTACCGCGGATGGACGAGGCTCTCGAGGCGTACGGCCGGATCACCGTGACCGAGTTCGCCCCGACCTGGCCTGCGGTGCGCAAGCTGCTCGGCAAAGGCGGGGACCGCTACATCGAGATGGCGATGGAGCAGACCCCGCCCGCAAGCGCGGACGAGTTCATGAAGCTGATGGGCACCTGGATGACCATTCGCCGCTCGTGGGCCGAATTCCTCGACGCATACCCGCTGTTGCTCGGCCCGTCGTTCACCGAGCCACCGGTCGAGCCGGGTCTGGAGTCGCGCGACAGGGCGGGCCGGGACCGGGTCGGGTCGGGAATGCGCCTGTGCAGCGTGACCAGCTTCGTGGGCGTGCCCGGTGTGGCCGTACCGACCGGCGTGGTCGACGGGCTCCCCTTGGGAGTGCAGATCGTCGGGCGCGCGTTCCGGGAGGACCTGTGCCTGGACGCGGCCCAGGCGATCGAGGACCGGCTCGGAGTTCTCACACCGGTCGACCCGCGCGTGGGGGGCCGGGCTGATTGAGCCCTTGTACCGGGGAGGGCGCGCTCGGCTGCCCCCGCATCCTGTACCGCGGAGCCGTCGCCGGGGTCGAGGTGATCACTCTGCCCCCGCCTTCCATCGCGGGGCGTCGCCGCCCCGGTCCGGCAGCAGGAACAGCGTGTCGCCCCAGGACGGTGTCACCGCGCGGCCCGGGGCGATCTCCGGGCGGACCACGCCGCGGGAGTCGACGGCGAAGCGCAGGTTCTGGCCGTTACGGCTGTAGACCGCGGAGCACTCCCAGATGCCGACGCCCTCGTCCGTGGAACCCCGGCTGTCCAAGCAGAAGCCGGGATCAGCGAGTGACTGGAGGACACCGCGCGCGGTGTCGACGCGCCAGCGCTGCGTGGCGGACGACGTGCAGGGTGCCGTGATGACATCCGTGCCCAGGTCCATCACCCCATCGCGGATGTCGAGGCACCGGCCCGAGGCGACGTTCACCATCTGGGCGTACGTGCCGTTCGGGGGATGTGCCGCAGGCGGCTGAGCCGTCGGCTTCGGCTTCGGTTTCGGTTTCGGCTTCGGCTTCGGTTCGGGCTTGGGCCCGGGCTTCGGGAACGCCGACTTTGTCGTCTTCGACGGGGCCGGAGTCGGAGTGGGGCTCGGCGACTTCGTCCCGGACGTGTGGGAGGGAGATGGAGTCTCCGAGACCTTCACCGCGGTCGTCGGCGATGGCGGCGGCGTGCGGGCGCTGCTCGCGGCTCGCACTTGCTCCGAACCGCCCGAGAGCAGCAGGTAGATCAGGAGCGGGGCCACCGCCGCCCCCACGGCCGTCGCGCCCAGCGCAATCCGCCGGGAGGGCCACCAGTTCGGCAGTCTGTCGGTGCCGACCCTGATCTGCTCGCCCGTGCCGCCCCTGACGTACGCCGCGCCACCCCACGGGAGCAGTCCCTCCGCCAGCGCCGTGCGGGGAGTGTCGCGCAGTTGCGACTGCTCCTCGTACGCGGTCGCACAGTGCGCGCAGTGCGCCATGTGGGTGTGCAGATCCACGCTGTAGCGCGGGGTGCCGGGTCGCACCGACTCCTCGATCAGCCGCCGGAAGCCGTCACAGTGCTCATCGCCGGAAACGGCCAGCCGGGTCATCAGCAGGGATTGACGCAGCCTCCAGAAGGCCGGTTCGATGCCGTACGCCACGTCCCGTGGGGAGATGCCCAACAGACTGGCCGCCCGCTCCGGCGGCTCCTGTTCGACGATGCCGTGCCAGAGCAGCACCTGCCCATGGACCGGAAGTTCCTCGAACGCGGTGAGCATCGGCGGGAGCGGGGCCTCGGGGCCGGACCTGTACACATGCGTGAGCAGATCGGTGTCGAGCCGGGCGGCGCGTTCGTCCGCGGCCCAGGAGGCGGCCACGCCACCCGCCAGCAGCAGGAGTTGATGGCGCCAGGAGCCGCGCGGCTCGTTGCCACGGACGGTGTCGCGGGCCGCGAGCGCAAACGCCTGGGCGGTGAGCTGCCGGGCCGCGTTCTCGTCCGCCGTGCATACGCGCGCGTACGCGAGCACCGAGGAACGGTGACGCGTGCGCAACTCGCGCAGGGCCGGATAGGCGGTCGGGGAGCCCGTCCGCAGCAACGTGGTCAGCTGGGCGTCGGACATCTCCTTCAGCGCACCCTCGCCGGCCTCGACGTCACCGTCATCCCGCGCCGCCCGGGTCATCCCCTGCCTCCTCGCACCCTCCGTCGCCGCCCGGCAGGCACGTCTGAAACTAAGAGGTACCGACCGGCTATGGGGTGACCTTAGCCGTGGCAACGGACTTGCAGGGACGGGGTACTGGTGGGTAATCGGGGTGTGCCATGAGGGATCGACAGACATCCGTGAGGTGGCGGAGGGAAAGCTCCATCCAACAGGTCGTCCGTCAACTCGCATCGAGGACAGAATCGTTATGAACTCCTGGCGCGAGTCACGCGACGCATTGACCCCGCAGCGCCATCGCGGTTGCATGCTTGTGGCCCTCCGGTGGGGAGCCGGGGGAAGGAGCATGTCCTGCCTAGGGGGAAAAATGAGGGGAAACGCGAATCGGAGCGCCACCAGACGTGTGCGGGCCGCCTTGAGCGCCACGGCCGTGGTCTGCGCGGTCACGACGGTGCTGCCCGGAGCCGCTTCGGCTGCGCCCATGACCGTGCCGGGCGTCGCGAGCGACAGCGGAGCCGGGGTCGAGCGGATCAGTGTCGCGACCGACGGCACCCAGGGCGACGGCGATTCCGTCGGCGCCACGATCACGGCCGACGGCCGGCGTATCGCCTTCTCGTCGTTGGCGAAGAACCTCACACCCGCCAACCCGGTGACATGGGAAAGGGTGTTCGTCCGCGACCAGCGGACGAGCCAGACCACGCTGATGAGCAGCATCACCCCGACGAATCAGGGCCCGGTGATCAGCGGAGACGGGCAATACGTCGCCTTTTGGGGGCTGTTGCAGAGAGACACGAAGGCATTCCTGTCCCAGGTGAGCTCGGGAAGCACGATCGGCATCAACTGCCCGGGCCTCAGCTGCAGCCAGCCGTCGCTGAGCGCGGACGGCCGCTACGTCGCCCAGGCCGCCACCTTCAATCGACCGCCGTCCCGGCAGCGCATCGAGGTACGGGACTGGCGCACCGACACCACGGAGACCGTCGCCGAGTTCGACCACACCGTCTCGGCCCGGCCGTCCATCAGCGGCGACGGCCGCTTTGTCGCCTACCAGGACGGCCAGACGGAGGACGTCTTCGTGTGGGACCGGACCGACGACACCTCCTCCGGCCCGATCGAGGGCCCGTCCAAGCCGGCGACACTCGTCCAGCTCAGCGAGGACGGCAGCAAGGTCGTCTACCTCTCGGGTTCCGACACCTACGTCCACGACGAGAGCTCGGGCACCGACCAACTGGTGCCGAACGTGCGGGGCGTGGCCATCGACCCCACCGGCCGCTATCTGCTGTACGCCCCACACGACACGACCGGACCGTCGCTCATGCTGCGCGACCTGGAGACGGGCACCGACGAGATCGTCTCGAACCAGCCCGCCTCGGCCGGGACCGACGCGGTCAGCGCCGGCGGGCGCGACGTGGTCTTCCATTCCACGGCCGACGACATCGTGCCCGGCGACACCAACCGCAAGTCGGACGTTTTCATCCGCCGCTTCTACTGATCGCCCCGACCGCCACGCTCTCCTGCTGCCAACGCTCCCCGAAAGTCGGGTTGGGCACGGCGCCTCGTTGTCACAGCGCCGTCGCGCGATGGCTCGCGAGTTGCCTTATGGTGATATGCGGGGGTTTGGCCACCAGTGTGGGATACGGGTGGGGAAGCGGCCGACCCGGGGGCGACACACAGTGACTCGTGAATGGGCGGATATCCCATGGACGACAAGGTTGTGCCGCCGGGCGAACCGGTGCCGGAAGAGGGCTGGGTCTACCTCCGGCTCGCGGGAGACGCGAAGCAGCGCGGCGAACAGCACGGGAAAGCACTGGCGAAGGAACTGCGAGACGCTCTCGACGTCGGCGACTTCATGGCTGAGTGGGACACCGGCGAAAACCTGACGAAATTCGCCGCCATAGCCAAGGAGGCGTTCGGTCCCATCGACAAGGAGTACCTGGACGAGATCAAGGGCATCGTCAAGGGCGCGACGAGTGGCGGAAACCCCTCGGTCACCCCCAAGCGAAAGGTCCCCATCACCGAAGAGGTACTGATCGCCTGGAACGCGTACAACGAACTGGTCGGCACGTGGTGGCCCCTGGATCCACCACAGGACACCGGCGTCGGCACACGCGTCAGAAGCTCCCCGGGGCGATGCAGCGCCTTCGCCACCACCGGGGCGGCCAGCGATGGCGGGAAGATCGTGATGGCCCACAACACCTGGGACCGTTACTCCATCGCCGAGTGTTACAACATCATCCTTGACATCGTCCCGCCCAGTGGCAAGGGACATCGCATGCTGATGCAGGCGGCCCCCGGCTACATCACCAGCGGCGCGGACTGGGTGGTGACCGACGCGGGGCTGATGATCTGCGAGACCACCATCGGGAGCTTCACCGGACACTTCCTCAAGGGCAGAACCCCCGAGTTCCAGCGTTCCCGGAAGGCCGCCCAGTACGGCGACAGCATCGAGACATGGCAACAGCTGACGGAGAGGCCAAGAGCGCGAACAAGAGGATCGCCCGCATCGACGTGGGCACGGCCTGTCACGGCTCCGAGGAGCGCACCGATGGCTACTTCGCCTGCTACAACGTCGCCTCGAACCTCAAAGTGCGCAACCAGGAGACCTCCGATCCCGGCGCCTACTCCGACATCCGCGGCAACGGCGCCCGGCGCGTGCGTTTCGGCCAACTGCTGGGCAACTCCCTCCGGATGACCGCCGAGCAGGCCCAGAAAGTGATCGCCGATCACCACGATGTCTACTGCGACAACGCGATCCGCCCCGGTTCACGGTCGATCTGCGGACATCTCGACCTCGACGACGGCCATGCCGGCAACCACGGCCGGGAGCCCTTCTACCCCTATGGGGCCAACGACGGGAAGGTCATGGACAGCGACATGGCCGCGAACATGACGTTCCAGGCCCGCTGGGGCAACTCCTGCGGCCTCCCCTTCGACGCCAAGGACTTCCTGGCGACACACCCGCAGTACGCGTGGCTGGCGGACTGGTTGCACGACCGGCCCACCCGGAAGTGGACCACCTTCCCCCCGAAGCGGTGAACGACAGGGTCGAGAGCCCGAGCTGGAAAGGGAAACGACATGCCGAACAACCCGACGCCCGGCAACACCAAGTCGGTGGTGAAGAACGCCATAGGTCCCATGGAGGACTACGCCATGGGCTACCTCAACCCCGTGGGCACCGACCCGGCACCCCCTTCACAGGGCACCGGATACGTCGCGACCATGAAACTCTCCGTGGGCACGGTGGGAATCAGCGATGCCGACATCCTGGACGAGGGCACCGAGAACATCGTGTCCTACGACCGATGTGAGGCGGCCGACGCCAACATCAGCCAGATCAACATGGGCACCGCCTCCTCGTTCTGCGGCCTGAACGGCGCCCTGTGGGGATACCACCTCGCGCACGCGGACCTCCCCACGACCCCGGTCTTCTCGATCCCCGCCAACGGTGGCAAACCCTTGGACGTCTACGACGCCACGCCCCTGCTCGACGCGACCTACCGGCTCTTCGGCGCCGTCGACGTCCCACGGCACCCGCCCCTTCCGGGAGCGCATGTCATCTGTGCCAACAAGAGCATCACCGTACGCGGACCGTCCTACGCCTGGGCCTTCATCGCGATCGCCATCGCCGATGACCCCACCGAGAGCAACCTGTTCATCGAGGACTGCGGCGAATTCCCCGCGCGTCCGTACGAGACGTACGACAGGGATGGGCATCCGGTGAAGACCGTCTTCCCCACCGGCGACCAAGTCAGCGACCTGCTCCTGAAACACGAATACGCCGTCGCGAAAAGCGTCCAGCTGTGCGGAGCGGACTACCGCAAGAAGGCCTACTCGAAGATGTACGCCGTCAGCCGCGCCGTGTACGCCGCGCCGGGCGAGGTGGGCTCCGCGCTCGCCTGCGCCCCGTACGTTCTGCTCGCCCAGAACGACGTCCCGAATCAGTGGACGACGGACAAGCTCGTCGACAGCAAGCTCACAGCGTGGCAGTCGGCACTGTGGAGTGACAAGCTCCAGCCCTACCCCTTCAAGGACCGCGAGGTCGTCGGGGCACCGTAGGAGATGCGATGACCGTCACCCAGCTCGAGAAGGACATCACGGACCAGTGGGCGCAGCTCTGCCCGGTCGCCGGGTACACCTCCGGATGGCCGCAGAACAAGGACATCGCTCACCTCTTCATCCCCACGACGGACGCGGTGCACGAGGCCAATGCGAAGATCGGCGCCCTGCGCAAGCGACTGTCGGAGATCTCCGACGCCGACCTGCGCACGACCGCCGACAAGCAGCTGACCCTGCTCGCCGCGCAGCTCGCCTGGCCACAGCCAGGCGCGGCCGTCCAGGACTGCGGCGACGGCGGCTTCTACATCAAGCTCCTCGATACGGAGTTCGGCCGCCCCGACCCCAGGAGCTGGCTCCCGGGCTTCCTCGACAGCGCCGCCAAGAAGATCGACTTCGAGACGGACCGGCTGACCAAGATCCCGCTGGACGCCACCCACCGCAGGCAGTGCCTCACCGCGGCCGCCTACTGCGAAGCCACGATGCGGATCCTCGAGAAGGACTACTCGGCGAAGATCGACACCGTCCTCAAGAAGCTGGATCACTTCAAGCAGACGGTGGACGGATCGTTCAAGGGGCTCGACGCGGACGACATACCGACCGTGATCCATGTCCTGCGGGAGCACACCGTCGCTCCCACGTACACCGACGGATACCCACAGCTCCTCGCCGATCTGTACGACTTCGCCCCCAGCGCCGCGGACCTCGACACGACCGCGACCACCTGGCTCGAGCAGGACCTGGCCATCGTGAAGGCCCTGGCCGCCGAGCTCGCGTCGCTGCTGAAGCTGCCGCGCGGCTCCTCCGTGGGCGACGTGTGGGCCGAAGCCGGCCGCAAGTGGCCGGTGGGCGCCACCCCGGTCAAGGACGCGGCGAAGACCTGCGCGGACTTCGCCGACACGTGCCTCGTCGAGGTCCCCGATGGGCTCAGACTGAACCCGACGCCGCCCTTCCTGGTGCCGATGATCACAGGCGGGCAGGACATCGCGGTCGACTTCCTGACGGCCAAGCCGCAATCGTGTCTCTACTACACCGAGGACAAAACCAGCGCCCTGCTCACGATGCTCAACATCGTGGTCCACGAGTACTCGCACGGCATCAACTTCGTCCTCTCGGCCCAGCGCGCCGGCTCTCCCCTGCTCAACCTCGCCGGGCCGATGCAGGTGCCGCTCACGGAGGGGCAGGCGTTCTGGCGCGAATGGGACTTCTGGCATGCGGCGGCCGACATCGTCGGGCACTCCGGTCTCACCGACACACAGCACAAATACCTGAAGCTGTACGGGCAGACCACCTGTGAGCAGTCCCAGGCGATCCGCGCCGCCCAGTTGGAGACCTACATCTGGCGTGTGGTGCGCCATCTGCGGGCGATGTGCGACGTCGAGGTCAACATGGGATGGCGCACGTTCGTGGACTTCCTCGACCAGGCGAGCGAACAGACCGGCCTGACCGAGGAGTTCCTGTTCGGCGAATGCTTCACCTTCCTTGCCCAGCCCGGCTACGCCCCTGCCTACGCCATCGACGGCATCCGCTACGGACAGCTCCAACAGCAGGCCGTCGCCAAAGCCGGCACAGTGAAGGATTTCAACACGAAGGCATCCGCCATAGGTTTCTATCCCTGGACCGTCTGCGATCGGAAACTGCGGACATGACGCCTGCGTCCGCCAATGGACATCGTCGGGCCCTTCATCCGCCCGTCTGCGGGGCGGGCGGGGCGGGCGTGGCGGGCCGGAGTGCGTGGGCTTCGGCGAGGAGCAGGTAGCCGCTGGCGGTCCAGGTGTAGGCGCGGTCGCGCAGGCCGGTTCCGGTGAGGGCGTCGAAGTTCTCCGCGAAGCCGTGTGTCTCGCACAGGGTCCGGAAGCGAGCGCTGATCTCGTCCGCGAGGTTGTGGTGACCGCTGCGGCGCAGGCCGTCCTCGATGAGGACGACGGCGGGGGCCCAGACGGGACCACGCCAGTAGCCGTCGGAGAGGTAGTGGGGTGAGCTGGGCAGTTCGGTCGCGAGCCCGTACGGCGTCAGGTGCGCCTGGATGCGGTCGGCCAGCACGGCGGCGACGTGCTGCGGCAGGTGCTCGCCCAGCGCGATCGGCATCAGATCCAGCAGGCTGGAGCTGCTCCAGGTGTCCCCGCTGTGCGCCCCGCGGGCGACGAAGTGGTCCCCCTTCCAGAGGTGGTCGAGCATCGCGGCCTGAGTGGTGTCCGCGGTCCGCGTCCACCGTCGGGCGTCGTCCGGCCGCCCCAGCTCTTCGGCCAGACGGGCGAGTTCACGCAGCTGGAGGACCAGGAACCCGGCGAGGTCGGCGGTGGTGACCACCCGTTCCGGGTCGAAGGTCGTGGCGTTGTCCCAGCCGCTGTCATTACCGTGCTGGTAGTGGGGAAGGGCGCTGCCGGGCGCTCTTCGCGCGGTGAGCCAGAACTCGGTCCAGCGTGCCAGCCGGTCGTACGTCCGGGCCAGCTCCGCCGGGTCGAGCGGTTCGGGCAGGCGTCGGCGCAGGTGACCCAGAGCCCAGCCGTGGATGGGGGGTTTGACGTAGTTGTAGAGGATCTCGGAGTGGCAGACGGAGTCGGGCAGGGCTCCGCTCTCGTCCTGGTGGTCGAAGGGGAGGCAGAACTGGTCCCAGGCGGACGCGGGCAGACCGGGGGCCAACGCCAGGGCGTTGAAGCAGTGGTCCCAACTC
Organism: Streptomyces sp. NPDC000941; assembly: GCF_053599555.1. Taxonomy (NCBI): domain Bacteria; kingdom Bacillati; phylum Actinomycetota; class Actinomycetes; order Kitasatosporales; family Streptomycetaceae; genus Streptomyces; species Streptomyces sp. NPDC000941. The sequence goes on along the minus strand of NZ_JBSFMM010000003.1, from coordinate 58,631 downwards.
CAGACCTTGTCCATCCAGTGCTTGGACATCAGCACACCGGGCCGGGTGACGAAGCCCGCTGGGTTCACCGTCGCGGACCACAGGACGTAGGCCGCCAGTTCGGCGGCCGGGGTATCGGCCGAGCGCCACGGAGCGACCGCGTCGGCGTATTGGGCGAAGGCGTTCTGTGCGGCGGTCACGACCTGGTCGAAGGCCGTCTGCGCGGTGTAGGGGCGGCGCGCGCTGTCCAGTTCCTCGACAGCGGCCTCCCAGACCCCGCCGTTCTCCGCCGCCATGGCCAGACCCCGCTCCGCGCTGCCCAGGTCCTCGGCGCCGAACGCACCGACCGCGCCGGCGGACAGCGCGGTGATCCGGTAGCGGCGGCCGGTCTCGTACGAGGTGAAGACGTACGCCCCGTCCACCGGGTCACGGAAGAAGTAGGAGCCGGTGAAGGGGGTCAGGGTCTGCTCGGCGGCACGGATACGCAGGCCGAGCCCCTCGCCGCGCAGCCGTATGGTGTCCGGTGACTCGTAGGCGAGGTCGATACGGCCGCCTTCGCCGGTCCAGCTGAGCAGTCCGGGTGTCGCCTCGATGCGGGTCGTGGCCCGGGCACCCGTCCCGGCATCGAGGGGGACGAACCGCAGCACTGCGTGCATACCGTTCTGGTGCGAAACCAGGTGCAGGTCGTCGGCATAGGTCTTCTGGGCCACCACAGGCGAGATGCCGAACCAGGACCCGTGGGTGCTAAAGGGAATGTCGTGGACGGAGAAGGCCGGGCCGGACGGGGCGGCGGTCATGAGCGTTACTCGTTTCTTCGGCGATGGCGGGGGCATCCCGGCGGGAGCGTCCCGGCGGGCGGGGGAAGGAGCGCCGGGGAAGGTCAGTCCTTGACGGCGCCGGCGGTCACGCCCGCGGCGACGTACCGCTGGGCGAGGACGAGGATGACCGCGGCGGGCAGCGAGGCCACGACGGCGGTGGCCATGATGGCGTTCCACTCCTGGTTGTTGTTGCCGATGTAGTGGTAGATGCCGAGGGTGATCGGCTTGTGTGTGGCGCCGCCCGCGAGGGTGCTGGCGAAGACGAAGTCGGACCAGGACCACAGGAAGGCGAACAGGGACACCGTGACGACGGCGTTGCGGCTCATCGGCAGGACGATCGACCAGAAGGTGCGCAGAGGGCCGGCGCCGTCGGTCTTCGCGGCCTGGAGCAGTTCGCCCGGGATGCCGGACATGAACGCGGTGAAGATGAGGACCGCGAAGGGGACGGCCAGGGTGGAGTCGGCGACGATCAGGCCGGGCACGGACTGGAGCAGGCCGAGCTGCAGATAGATGGCGTAGAAGCCCATCGCCATGATGATGCCGGGGATCATCTGGGCGGCCAGGAGGAGGAAGCTGAGTACCCCACCGCCGCGCGGGCGCAGCTTGGCCAGCGCGTAACCGGCGGGCGCGGACAGGGCCACGGTCAGTGCGACGGTGCCCAGGCCGATGACGAGGCTGGTGCCGAGGTAGGGCAACTGCTCGTCGAGGACCCTGCGGTAGCCGGCCAGCGTGCCGTGGACGGGGAACAGGTCCGGTGGGCTCTTGCGCATGTCCTGGTCGCGGGTGAAGGACACGTTCACCATCCAGTAGACAGGGAAGAGCATGATCCCGGTCAGCAGGAGGCCGATCGTCGTCTTTCCCCAGGTGCGCTTCCCGCTTCGTGTCATGTCAGCTCGTGTCATGTCAGCGCCTGCTTTCTCTGCACCCGGACGTACACCAGGCCGAAGACCAGGGCGGCGACCACGAGCAGGTTGCCGACGGCCGCACCCGGGCCGAAAGCGGGCAGCAGGTTGCCGAAGCCGAGCTGGTAGGACCAGGTGGCGAACGTGGTGGACGAGTCCGCCGGGCCGCCCTTGGTCATGATCCAGATGATGTCGAAGACCTTGAGCGTGTAGACCAGCCCCAGCAGCAGGGTGATCGCGGACACGGGGCGCAGCAGCGGGAAGGTGATGCTCCAGAACCGGCGCCAGGCGCCCGCCCCGTCGAGGGCGGCCGCCTCGTACAGACCGGCGGGGATGGACTGCAGGCCGCTGTAGAGCACGACCAGATTGAACGGGACACCGATCCAGATGTTGGCGATGATCACCGAGGTCAGCGACCACGACGGTGACGTCAGCCAGTTCACCGGGTCGATGCCGACGGCGTGCAGGGCGGCGTTGACGACACCGGAGTCGCTGTTGAGCATCCATGACCAGGTGGAGGCGGACACGATCAGCGGCAGCAGCCAGGGCACCAGGAACAGGGCGCGCAGGGTGGCGGAGAGCCGGAAGTGCTGGTTGAAGAAGACCGCGAGGGCCAGGCCGATGGCGTACTGGAAGAACAGGCACACGGCGGTGAACACCACGGTGTGGAACAGGGCGGGGGCGAAGGTCGAGTCGTCGAAGACGGTGCGGTAGTTGGCCAGGCCGGTGAAGGGTGCGTCGCCCTGGACGAAGGAGCGGACGGTGTAGTTGCGCAGGCTCAGATCGAGGTTGCGGTACAGCGGATAGGCGTAGAAGAGGGCGAGGTAGAGGGTGACCGGGGTGAGGAAGGCCCAGGCGGCCCACTGCTGGGAGCTGGGGCGGCGCCGTGCCCGGGGCGGCGCGGTGGGGACCGCCGTGTGGTCGGGCACGGGCCGGCGATGCGGCACTTGTGTCGTGTGACTCATCAAAAGGCCCTGGAGTGCGTCACTTGACGGCGGACTGAGCGGTGCTCAGTGCGTCCTTCGGGGACTTCGAGCCGCTCAGGGCGGACTGCACGGCCTTCCACAGCTGCTCCGAAATCTTCGGGTACTTGATGCCCAGGTCGTCGCTGGTGCGGCCCCGGGCGGCCTTGACCGCGTCCACCCACGGCCCCAGCTCGGGGTTGGCCGCCACCTGCTTGTCCTGGACCTCGGAGGTGGGGGCGACGTAGGAGAGGGTCGTGTCGGTGTCGTACAGGTTCTGGGTGCTGGTCAGGCAGGTCGCGAGTTTCTGCGTGGTGGCGTAGCGGTCGGTCGAGTCCTGGACCGGCACGGTGACGAACTCGCCGCCCGTCGGGGCCGACGCCTTGCCTCCGTCGATGCCGGGGATGGGCAGGACGCCGTAGTCGAAGCCCGCCTTCTTGGCGTTGGCGAGCTGCCAGGTGCCGTTCTCGCTGAACGCGTAGTCGCCGGTCGCGAACTCCTGCCAGCTGGTGGTCTGGGTGTTGTTGAGCACCGAGTTCGGGGCGTAGCCCTTGGCCAGCCAGTCCTTCCACAGGGACAGCGCGGAAACGGCCTGGGCGGAGTCGAGCTCGGTCAGCTTCGCGCCCGAGCCCCAGAACCATGGCAGGAACTGGAAGCTGCCTTCCTCGGTGCCGATCGCCGAGAACGTGATGCCCTTCTTACCCGCCTTCTTGACCTTCTCCAGCGCCGCGGTCAGCGACTTCCAGTCCCTGATCGAGGCGATGTCGACCCCGGCCTCCTTCAGGACCTTCTTGTTGTAGTAGAGGGCGAGGGTGTTGGCGCCGATGGGGGTGCCGTAGGTCTTGCCGCCCGACTGGCCGGCCGCGAGCAGGTTGGGATCCACCTTCGAGGTGTCGAGCTTGTTGTCGTCGGTGGTGGTGAGTACGCCCGCCTCGGCCAGGGTCGACACCACCGGGTTGTCGACGATGAGGACGTCCGGGGAGTTGCCCTGTTGCGCGGCCAGCAGCGCCTTGTTCGCCAGGTCGCTGGTGTCGAAGCCGGTGCGCTTGACCTTCACGCCCGCCTTGGTGCCGCACTCGTCCAGCAGCTTCACCCATGCCGAGCCCTTGTCGAACTGGGGATACGGGTCCCAGATGGTGTACGTGCCGCTGTCAGCCGCTTTCGCCCCGGTGCCTCCCGAGCCGCAGGCGGTGGCACTGGCCGCGACGGCCAGGGCGGTCAGAGCTGCGGCGGTCAGGCGACGCCGTCTGGAGGAGCTGTTCATGGCCGGTTCCTTTGTTCTTGGCATGCGGGTGCCGAGGGCTGGGAGTGCCGATGGGCGTGAGGAGGTGAGCGTGGGGTGCGGTCAGGGGGTCGTATCGGGCCAGGTGTCCGCCGCGGGCGTGGCTCCCGAGGGCCCGGTGCTGGCCCGCAGGGAGATGGGCGGCGTGAGGAGATGGTGCCGGGGCGGCGCGTGGGGATGGTCGAGCCGCTCCACCAGCAGCTCGACGGCGAGCCGGCCCATCTCGGCCGCCGGTACGTCCGCCGCGGTGAGCTGCGGGGTCACCGTCTCCGCCCAGCGGCCGGCCACCACTCCGGTGACGGAGAAGTCGCGCGGTACATGGCGGCCGGCCAGGGCGAGCCCCCGGTAGAGGCCGCCAAGCGCGGCCTCGTTCAGCGTGACCAGGGCCGTGGTGGCGGGATCGTCGTGCAGGATGCGCTGTACGCACCTCTGGCCCGAGGCGGCGTCGTCCCCGCAGCAGTACGTCCGGACCGTCAGCCCGCGCTCCGCGGCCGCCTTGGTGAAACCGTCCAGACCGCGGTGCGCGGACTCGTACCCGGCCCGCAGCAGCTGCTCGGGACGGTTGACGAAGGCGACCCGGCGGTGGCCGAGATCCGCCAGGTGGTGGACGCACGCCTGCACCAGCGCGGTGTGGTCCAGGGCGACCCACCGGACGCCCTCGGGACGGGCGGTGCGGCCGATGGTGACGGAGGGGAAGTCCAGAGCGGCCAGATGATCCACTCGGTCGTCCTCCAGTCTGATCTCCATCAGGATCGCCCCGTCGACCCGCCGCTCCCCCAGCAGTCGCTGGAACGACCGGTCACTGTCCACGCCGCTCGGCGACAGCAGCACGTCGTAGTCGTAGGCCGCGGCGGCCTCCACCACACTCCCGATGAAGTCCAGCTGCATCCCCGTGTAGTGGTTTCCGGCCGGCGGGAAGACCAGGCCGAGGGTGCTGGTCCGCCCGTTGGCCAGGGCGCGGGCACTGGCGCTGGGCCGGTAGCCCAGCTCGTCGACGACCTGCTGGATCTTCCGGCGCGTGTCCTCCGACACCGGGCGCTTGCCGCTCAGCGCGTAGGACACGGTGCTCCGCGAGACACCGGCCCGCCGCGCGATCTCACCGATGTTCACGGCAACTCCTTGCTCGAACCAGTTCGACGCTTCACAGGAGAAGCGCCCGCCGGTTGTCGGGTCGTGGGGCGGGAGGAGAGGGGCGCCCCGGCCGTCGAACCGGTTCGCGTGAAGCGACGGTAGAAACCGCCCGAACGCCTGTCAACACCCTGGACATCACTTTCTCGATCCATCCAAAAGCTGGGAATCGCAGTTGCGTCGCAGGGATTGCTGGTCAGGTTTCCCGGTGCTAGCTTCGCGAACCGGTTCGACGAAGCGATCCTTCCGGCAACCCTGGGCGCACTCCGTACACCCCCGAACTCTCCCGCCGGGCCGCGCCCCATGGACGAGCAGCCGACCGAGATCGGCCGACCGGAACCGCCAACTCAAGGATGAGGACGCAATCCATGCCATCCGCTGACAGATCCGCCCGGCGCCGGGCACCGGCCGCCGTGGCGCTGGCCCTCGGCGCGGGCCTGCTGGCCGCGCCGACCGCCCCCGCACAGGCGGCCGACACACCTCAGCCCACCGCCCGCTACACCTTCGACCAGGACGACCTGTCCTCCGGCAAGATCACCGACAGCTCCGGCAACGGCCTGACGGCGAGTCTGGTCAACGGCTCCACCGCCCAGTCCGTCGCCGGCACGGGCGGGGGCAAGGCGCTCGCTCTCCCCGGCGGGGCGCCCACCTCCACCGGCGCGTACGTCCGCCTGCCCCGCGAAGTCGTCGGCGACACCGACAACTTGACGGTCTCCGCCCGGGTGAAGTGGGGCGGCGACACATCGTCGTGGCAGCGGATCTTCGATCTGGGCACCAACACCACCAAGTACCTCTTCGCCACCCCGTCCAACAACAGCGGGCTGCTGCAGACCTCCGTGACCACCGGCGGAGGGGGTGCGGAGACTCAGATCCGCGGCTACGCACCACTCCCCGCCGACGAGTGGCGGACCGTCACCGTCACCCTCGACACCACCGCCGGCCGGCTCACCACCTACCTCGACGGCGTGGCGGTCTCCTCGGCCGCGACCGGCGTCAAGGCCAGTGAGCTGTTGGACACTTCGGCAACCGCAGCCGGCTACATCGGCAAGTCCCTCTACCCGGATCCGCTGTTCAAGGGCGCGATCGACGACTTCGCCGTATGGCACTCGGCGCTCAGCCCCGAGCAGGTGGCCGGTATGGCCGGGGAGGTGCCTGCCCTCCAGCAGCTCTCGAAGACGTCGTTCGAGGTCCGTACGGCGACCGGGACCGCCCCGTCCCTCCCCGCCGCCGTCCGCTCCTCCTTCTCCGACGGCTACGACCGCGACACGCCGATCACCTGGGACGCCGTGGCTCCCGACAAGTACGCCCAGCCGGGCACCTTCACCGTGGCGGGAACGGCCGCCGGGCGCGCGGTGGAGGCGACCGTCACCGTGGTCCGCGAGGGGCAGCTCACCGTCGACCTCGGCTCGGACACCGGCGCGTTCCACGGCGGCGCCTCCGGCACCCTCTACGGCGTGTACGGACCGGACGTCCCCACCAACAACCTCATCGAGGGCATGGGCCTGCGCACGGTCTCCACGAAGGCGCAGGACGGCCCGCAGCACCCCGGCGCCGACGCTCTGGAGGTGGTGGGGCCGCTGGCCGACTCCACCGACGGCGACGTGTACATCTACATGACCGACATCCACCGCGGTTTCCCGTACGAGTGGCCGGGCGACACCCCCGAGGAGAAGCTGAAGCTCTACAAGGAGAAGATCGCGGCCCAGGTCGACCAGGTCCTGCACCTCCCGAAGGAGTACCAGGACAACATCGTCTTCGTGCCGTTCAACGAGCCCGAGGGCAACATGTTCGGCACCGGGGAGTGGAGCTACAACAAGGTCAGCTGGCTGAGCGACCCGGACGACTACTTCGCCGCCTGGGACGACGTCTACAAGCTCATCAAGCGCAAGATGCCCGGCGCCCGCATCGCCGGCCCCAACACCAGCGTCCTGTACAACCAGGTGAAGGGCTTCCTCACCCACACCCTCGCCGCGGGCACCCTCCCGGACGTCATCACCTGGCACGAGCTGAGCCACCCCGAGGCGGTCCGCGAGAGCGTCGCCACGTACCGGGGGTGGGAGAAGGAACTGTTCAAGGGCACCGACAAAGAGGGCACCCGGCTCCCCGTCAACATCAACGAGTACGCCTTCAACTACCACACCTCCGTCCCCGGCCAGATGATCCAGTGGGTATCCGCGATCGAGGAGTCCAAGGTGGACGCCGACATCGCGTACTGGAACATCGACGGCAACCTCTCCGACTCCGCCGTGCAGTCGAACCGCGCCAACGGCCAGTGGTGGCTGCTGCACTCCTACGCCTCGATGAGCGGGCACACGGTGAAGGTCACCCCGCCGTTCCCGGGCGAGAACTACACCATGCAGGGTGTCGCCACCGTGGACGAGAAGAAGCGGCAGGCCCGGCTGCTCGTCGGCGGGTCCACCGGCAAGGGCCACATCACCTTCGCCGATGTCCCGAAGAAGCTCTTCGGGAACCGTGTGCACGCGTGGGTGCGGGAGATCGAGTGGAGCGGACAGGTGGGCGACAGCTCCGGCCCGAAGCTGCTCACGGAGACGAACCTGAAGGTCGGTGACGACGGCAAGGTCGTCGTCGACTTCGGCGACGGCGGGCTGCCGAAGCTGAAGGAGTCCTCGGCGTACGAGATCGTCCTCAGCCCGGCCGGGAAGGCGAAGGACACGCAGTCCACGCCCGTGCGCTGGCAGGCTTCGTACGAGGCGGAGGACGCCGCCCACACCGGGTCCGGCTACTCGAAGAACGGCCCGGAGGGCTCGCCCCGCGACGTGTCGAAGTTCTACACCTCCGGCGGCTACGACGTGGGCGGTCTGCGCACCGGCTCGGACGTCACGCTCGACTTCACCGTGGACGTACCCGAGGACGGCACCTACGACCTGGGCGTCTTCGCCAACTCCCTCAACACCTTCGACAAGGTGAAGGAGCAGGGCCCCACCAACGTCTTCCTGCGCGTGGACGGCAAGGCGGACAGCGAACGGGAACTGCACCTGCCGCTCGGCTACAAGTGGGTGGTGTGGGACCACACGGACACCAAGGTCCACCTCACCAAGGGCAAGCACACCCTGACACTCGCCGCGAAGAGCCTCGACGGCAAGCGCGCCACCAAGGGCGACGCCATCGTCGACCGCCTCACCCTCGCCCTCCCCCGGCCTTCCGCCGCCACCCAGGTGTACGAAGGCGAACTGGCCTGGCCGGGCGGCGGCGCACGGCCCGTCTACGACCTGCCCGAACAGGCCGGAACCCCCGCCACCGGCTCGGGCGCGATCCAGCTCCCGAAGAACGGGACCGCCACCTTCTGGGTCTACTCCCCCGCCGACCGCGAGGCCACCCTCAAGGTCGACACCCTCGGCGGCGCGAACGCCCGGCTCTCCGTCAACGGACACCACGTCCTGGGCCTGTCCAGTGGCAAACACAGCGTCGCGGTCTCCCTCTCCGGCGGCATCAACAAGGTGACACTGACCGGAGGCTCGTCCGCCACCCTCGTCGACCGCCTCACGGTCACGCCCACCGAGGGCACGCTCACGGCGCGCACATACGAGGCCCAGGACGCCAAGCTCGCGGGCTCGGCCACACTCACCCCGCTCTCCCTGGCCACCGACGGCACGGCGATCACCGGCATCGGCGGCGACCCCGGCAACGGCAACACCGCGACCTTCACCGTGAATGCCGACCGGGCCGGCCTGAACGCGCTGCGCATCCGCTACTCCAACCCCGAGCAGTCCGAAGCCACCCACTACAACCCGGACCCACTCGCCCGCCACGCCGACATCACCGTGGACGGCGGCAAGGCGCAGCGCGTGACCTTCCCGCACAGCTTCCACCAGAACAACTTCTGGGAGCTGACCGTCCCGGTACGCCTCGAGAAGGGAAAGAACACCATCACCTTCCGCTCCGAGGAACTGCCGAACTTCGACGGCACCACCTACGCCTCGGACACCTTCCCCGGGGCACTCCTCCGTTCCCGCTACGCACCGCTGATCGACCGGATCACCGTCGCGCCGTACGCGCAGGAGGTGCGATGAGGTGATCACCCGCCAGTAGCCCAGTAGCCCGGGTCCGCCATGGTCGGCGGCCCCGGGCTACTGGCGCGTGATACGCGTCAGGCGCCACTTCAAGCCGCGGAACTGTCGCGCAGGAACCCCGCGAACGCCTCGGCAGCAGAGCGCGTCAACCAGCCGCGTCGGCGCGGAGTATCAGGTCGAGCAGCCCGGGGAAATGGTTAAGCGCAGCCGCAGGAGGCCCGCACAACGAGCTGGCACGGGAACCTACGCTGACGTTCGTCCTGGGCGTGTTTGACCTGTGCGGACTCTTCGACCGCGTCCATCGCAGCGCGAGCCATGGCCATGCGGTCCGAAGCGACAGTTGTCAGCGGCGGATCGACCAGAGCCGCCTCTTTCACGTTGTCGAAACCGACTACCGCCACCTGCCCGGGCACATCGATGCGCAGCTCACGCGCCGCTCGCAGTATGCCGATCGCCTGATCATCGGTGGCACAGAAAACAGCCGGTGGGCGGCTTGCGTCCCTCAGCAGTTCCAACCCCGCGCTGTAAGCGTGATACCGGGTGTACGGAGTGTGGAAGAGGAGACCTTGAGTAGGGAGTCCAGCCTCCTGCATGGCCTGTCGCCATCCCACGACATGATCGGCGACCGGGTCACCGGGCTCCAGGGTTTCCTCGGGGCCTCCCACGCAGGCAACGCGCTCATGGCCATGCTCCAGGAGGTGCCGAGTGGCCAGCCGCGCCCCGCCGACATCGTCCGTGACCACGGTGGTCCCGCCGATCTCCTTGAGGTGGCGGTGGAGGAGAACCACCTGTCCTTCACGCGCCTGGATCTCGGCCGCTGCGTGGTCGCTGGGGCCTTGGCTGATCAGGATGAGGCCTGACACTTGCATGTCCAGAAAGGCGCGAAGGTAGTGCACCTCGCGCTCGGTGCGGTAGTCGGAGTTACCGACAAGGAGCATCTTCTCCCGTTCGGAGGCAACCCTTTCCACCGCGTGAGCCATCTCTGCGAAGAACGGCTGGCGTGCGTCGGGGACGATGAGGCCTATGAGGTCGGTACGGCCACTGGCCATGGCCTGGGCCATCCGATTCGGGCGATAGCCAAGCTGTTCAATCGCGAGAAGAACACGCTGCCGGGTGGCAGGAGCAACCGGGCGGGGGCCGTTATTGACAACATAGCTGACTACCGCGGTCGAGGTCTCGGCAAGCCGGGCCACATCGTCACGCGTCACCTTGGGCACACCCACAGTTTATGCGGAAGACAAACCGGTAAGCCACAGGCCAAGTTCCTCCAATGGTTCATCACACGTGCTGCTGGGACGTCCAGCCCGGGTAGGCCGAAGGGCCAACTACCTTCTGGAGCGACGATCACCTGTTCAAGGGAACAACTTCTCCCTTGTTCGTTTCTGCGCGCCGTTCCTCTACGCTCAAGGAGGTCATCAACTGCCACATGACATCTGCCCGGTGACGGAGTCGGCGTGGGGTGCGCGTCCCCGCTCCACGTCGCCACTGGACGGCTTCAGGCGCAGCCATGGGTCGGGTCACCCGGACGCCGACGACCCCGTGTGGCGCGCCCCGCCGGGCGGCGAAAGGGATGCGTCGTGCCTTCGGCTTCGGCGAACTACCGTACTTTGCTGCGCACTTCGGGTGCCGCAGCCTTCTTCCTACCCGCCGCTGTCGGGCGTATAGGCATCGCCATGACGGGGATCGGCATCGTCTGGCTGGTGCACGCACGCACCGGGTCGTACGCCGCCGCGGGTCTCGTCACCGGCGGGTTCGCCGTCGCGGACGCCGTCGCCGGACCCCAAATCGGGTGGCTCGTCGACCGATTCGGGCAGGCGCGGGTGCTTCCCTGCGCACTGGGCGCACATGCCGGGGCCGTTGCGCTGCTGCTCACCGGCGCCGTTCCGGACGTCGTCGCCGGAGTGCTCGTCGGGGCAACACTGCCCCAGCTCGGTGCCCTGTCCGCCGCTCGCTGGTCCGCCCTGCTGTCCGGCGAACGGGCTGCCGCGCTGCCCACCGCCTTCGCCCTGGAGGCCCTCGCCAACGGTGTGTCCTACGTGGCGGGCCCGGCCCTGGTGAGCGTCCTTGGTGCGGCGGGACGCCCGGGCGCCGGGGTGCTGCTCGCCGCCGCGCTCGTTGTCGGCGGCGGTCTCGCCCTCGCAGCCCAGCGCCGCACCATGCCGCCTCTCACCGGCCACTCCGAACGCCGGCACGCCGGACGCGCCCTGCTCCGCTCTGCATTCCTGCGGCAGGTCGCGCTCGGCCTCGTGCTCGGGGTGTTCTTCGGCGCGATGCAGGTGTCCGTCGCCGCGTACGCCGTCGGACGGGGCACGCCGGACGCGGCAGCACTGCTCTACTTCGCCTCCAACTGCACCAATTTGGTGGGCGGTTGGGCCTACGGAGCATGGCGCCACGGCGACTCACCCCGGCGCCACCAGGCCGCGGCCGCCGCCTGCCTCACCCTCGCGAGCCTCCCGCTGGCCTTCCTCGACGCGCCCCTCGCGGTCGGCGCCGTCCTCGCCCTGACCGGACTCGCCGTGCCGGTCCTACTGATCCTCGCCTCCGTCCTCACAGAGGCGTCGGTCCCGCGCGCCGTCCTCACCCAGGCGTTCACCTGGGGCAACTCCGCAAACGCGGCAGGAACAGCGGGCGCCGCGGCGGTGGCAGGGCGAGTGGTGGACACGGGCGGTGCGCACGGCGGTTTCGGTGTGGCGGTAGGGGCCGCGGTGGTGATGACGGTCCTGGCGCTCAGCGGTCTCCCGCGACGGGCGACCCGCCTGTGTCGTACGTGAAGCACGTGCCAAGCGAACCGTCTGACTCCCGAGTCAGCCGATCAAACGGTCACTGACCGCAACGACACCCCTTGGACTCATCCATCTGGGCGGTGTGGGGGCGGGCGACGGAGTAGCGGGTGGTGCCGTTGTCGTGACCGAGGTTGTCCGGCACGCCGACGACGTCCAGGTGGAGGGCGCGCAGGCGGTACTCCCCGCCCCACTGCTCCCACTCCGGGGCTATGTAGCCGTCCAGGTGGGCCCACAGCCGGTCCGCTACGTCTTCGTTGGTGGCGTCCTTGAACGGGAGGCGGGTGAGTTCGTGGATGCGACGCAGCATGGCTGCGTTCGTCTCCTCGAAGGAGGGGTATCCGTGACGACCCACGGTGTCGTAGACGACGGTGACGGCGCCGGTGTGGGAGTGGGCGCGCAGGCCCATGGGCCGGTTGACGTTGGTGAAGAAGATGGGGAGCGGGCCAACTGTGACGGTGCCGATGAGGCCGGTGGTCTCGAGGGACATGGGCGGTGGTCTCCTGTCGTGCTGCGTGGTCACTGGCGGAGGCGCTGTTGAGGTTGGGTTGGTAGTGGTGTCCTCTCCGAGATACAGGTGCGGTCCGGGGGGCGGGTGTTGCGGGCGCGGGTGGCGAAGGCCCACCCGCCAACCCACAAACCAACCACTACCGGAAGCCTGAGCCGAAGAAACCGCCTCATACAGGTAGCCGTTTCGCCGCCTGAACGGCCTCGGCCAGCGTGTCAACGACGGGCACTCCTGCACTCATGAGATTGGCGCGGCTGTGCGAGCCCCCGGTATAGAGGACGGCGCGCGCTCCCGCGTGGGACGCCGCGACAGCGTCGTCCACTGCGTCCCCAATCACCACCATGCGGCGTGGATCGACATCGAGTGCCGCGACATGGTGTGCCAACTGTTCCGCCTTACCGGTGCTGGTCTGTCCGGTCCTCCTGCCGTCCACACGGACGAAGTGCTGTTCGATGTCGTGCGTGCGAACAAGCGGAACCAGGGACTCGTGCGGGGCCAGGGAGCACAGGGACTGCGTATGGCCGGCTTCCTGCCATTCGACCAGCAGCTGCTTGGCGCCGGATGCAAGCACGGTGCTCTTGGTCAATGCCTCATAGTGCCGGTAAAACGAAGCATCCATGATGCGGCACTCAATGTCCGTGGGTACTCGTCCCAGCAGCCGCGCGTAGAAGCGAGGGACCGGGACGCAGAACAGATCTCTATAGCGCTCAAGGGTGAGGGGCGGTAGGCCAACCTCTGCGCAAGAGGCGTTCACCGCCGCAAGCATGACGTCTACGTCGTGTAGGAGCGTACCGTTCCAGTCCCAAACGATGTGCGTTAAGTGACTCCCCATGAGGGTTGACAGTACATGGTTTAGGGGGAAGTTGATGGGGCTCGTTGAAAATGGCTCTGACCGCGCTTTCGTGATGAGGCACACTGGTAAAGGTGGTGTCCTCACCCTGTCAGTAGGCTCATGACGTGGGTTCTGTTCGAAGCCTCCACGACCTGGCCGGCTTCCGGATCGTATTTCAACGCCGTCAGCGAGGGTTTGAGTCACTGTTGGCTGTGCCCATAAGGGACACGGAGGTTGACTGTTCATCCCCGCTGGAGAACTGCGACGAGTTCTGGACCAGCGGAAAAAGGGATGCGATGGCCAGTGCCCCTGTGGAACGGGGGGAAGCCAGGCAGGCTGTCCTGATTTCATGCAGCACCGAGAGATAGCCCGTGTGAGACTTCGGTAACTGCTTACCACCCCTCGGGTCTTCTCGCCGGCTGTGCGTGCGGTCTGCTCGAACGAAGGCTTCACTGTGGAGTCTGGAATGGAGTGACGCAATGCTCCTCGGGTCCTGCGGCGGCGCCTGCCATGAGTGCACAGGAGGATAAGTGATTGACATTGCCGTTATCTCCGGCATTCCCCACCTTGGCCAGCTTTCCGCACTCGGCAGCATTGACATGGCACTGACTCACCTCGTTCTCGACCATCCCGCCTATGCGGAACATTTCAGATCCCGCTCACGGGCAGGTGTTCAGGTGATCCTGGACAACAGCGCTTATGAACTGGAGGAGTCCACCGGCGCCGGCATGTCCGCTGGTCCCGTCCTCCGCGCCGCAGAGCTTATCGGTGCCCACGTCGTCGTCTGTCAGGACGTGTTGTTCGATGGGCCTGCCACGATCAGCGCCACTCAGCAGTTCCTTGAGGAAGCCCGCAAGCACAGCGAGGGCGAAGTCCCCAACAAGTTCATGGCAGTGCCCCAGGGTCGCACCAGACAGGAGTGGGTGTCCTGCTATGAAGAGCTTGTGGCTCTGCCGGAGATCGACGTTATCGGACTGAGTAAACTCTCCGTAGCGCGCTGCTTCGAGGCCGCTGTCGCCGAAGCGCGGCTGGAGTGCGTGGCCGCCTTGCTGGCCCGTGACGCCCCCAAGCCATTTCACCTGCTCGGTGGCGACCGATCGCTGCCCTGGGAACTTGCCCGTCACCAGGCTATGGGGCATGACGAAGCCGAAAATGGCGGCGTGCGGAGCAACGACTCCTCGTTCGCCTTCTGGTACGCCGCGATGGACATCTCGGTAGATTCCGAGGGGCGCGCTCACCGGGAAGCCGAGAGCAAGCCCGACCTTGTGGCTGCCACACTCACCGACGAACGCCTGAACCACGCGCTGGTGAACGTGGCACGACTTCGCCGCGCCGCAGGTCTGCCGGAGCACAACCCTTCTTCGGAGCCAGGCGGCGTCACATGGCAGCCTGAACAGTGATAGCCGCCCTCGCCGCTGCCTGTGCCACAGAGTACGGGTGGGCCGTCGCCAAGGTGCCTGCCGCCGACACAGCATCCGGGTCCTGGGCGTGACCGCGCACCCGACCGCCTACAACGCTCATGCTTCGGCGACGACTGGGACATGCGGATGCCGCCCGAGGTGGCCGGGCGGCATGCCTCCGGCGAGGCGGACCGGCGCGTCCTGACCGAGGTCGGCCTGCCGCAGATGGTCACGGATCTGCTGGTCTTCGGGGACATCGCGACCGGCGAGCCGCGTACGGTGGCCTCGGTCTTCTCGAGCGTCGCCGAGGAACGGGTGAACTTCGGGGACGACCTGGTGATCGCCAGCGGCATGGGTGGCCTCACCTGCCTGTCGGGCAAGGACGGCCGCGTCTACTGGTACAAGCCGGGCGACGCGAAGCGCAACGGCGGTCTGATCAACAGCACGCTGGAGTGCTTCGTCGAGACGCTGTGCCGGGTCTCGCTGCTCTTGGCCGACCTGCACCCCGGGGACGAGTCGGAGGTCGGCGAGCTGCTGCGGGCGCTGATCCCCGAGGTCAGCGCGATCGACCCGCCGTCGTTCGAGAGCCCGGTCCAGTACTGGCAGCTGCTGCTGATGTTCAGCCTGCGCTCGATCGCCGCGGAGTAGGGCCTACCGCGAGCCGGCTGCCCGCAGCTCGGCGTGGACACCGGCCACCAGCCGGTCCGTTGATCCCCGCCCAGCGTGTCGGACGTTCCCGCTCAACGGCCCTGCCCGGGTGGGTGGAGGGACTGGTGTCCTCGTAACCGCCACACGACCGAGCAGGGCCACTCTGATGAGCAGGGCCACTCCGATGTTCAAGAGCCGCCGGAGCGGAACCCACGTGAACAAGCCTCCGGGTGCGCGAGCCGGACCATGAGCTCTCTGACCCCGATGGGCGGGCGGATCAGCGCAGTCCGGCGAAGAGGTCGTTCTCGGGCACGGCCGCGCCGGTGGTGTCCTGGACACGTACGAAGGTCTCGACGCCCATCAACTCGGTGAACCTCTCCTGGCCCATCCTGAGGAAGAAGATGTTCTCGCCCTGGCTGGCGTGCGCGGCCAGCGCATCGAACTTCTGGCCGCCGAACGCGGTGGTGTCCACCCAGGTGGTGATCTCCTCGTCGGGCAGTCCGATCTCGGCCAACGCGGCGGCCTCAGCGGGATCCGGCTCCTGCCCGTCCGCACCGAACTCGCGCATGACCTCCCCGAACCGCCGCATCATCGAGTGGGGCGCCGTCGTCCAGTACACCTTCGGTGTCAGCGCGGTCATCGCCAGCGCCGCCATCGTGATGCGGTTGGCCTGGATGTGGTCGGGGTGGCCATAGAAGCCGTTCTCGTCGTACGTGACGACCACATCGGGCTGATAGCGCCGCAAGAGTTCCGCGAGTCGGGCAGCACCCTCCTCCACGGGTGTCTTCCAGAAGGAGCCCGGTGCGTCATTGGCCGGCCAGCCCATCATCCCGGAGTCGGCGTAGTCCAGCATCTCCAGATGACTGACCTTCAGGACTTTGCAGCTTGCCTCGAGTTCTTGACGCCGCATCAAGGCGACGGCCGCCCCATCGTGTCCGGGATCGCCCGGCTTGACACCCTCAGGTCCGTCACCGCAAGCGCCGTCGGTACACGTCACGAGGACCGTGCGAATGCCCTCCGCCGCGTACCGCGCGAGGACACCTCCTGTTCCAGTGGCCTCATCGTCGGGGTGGGCGTGTACCGCCATGAGCGTCAAGGGCAAGTCATTCATAAACAGTCCTCCTGTGCGAAAAGGCCTTGGTCCGAGTCCGCAGCGGGCATATGGCCTCTGTGTTCCCCACCCGTGCGGCGCCGCTCTCTTGGCAGTGCAACAGTGGCGGCCGGACCGGCTGTTCCCGCCGCAGGTGTCGTTCGCCGGTGATGGGGAGTCGGTCGGGGCATGCGGCGCGGGCTGTGCGTGTCCATCGTTCGGCGAACGCGTTGGACCGGGGCTCTGCGGCGGAGTCGGGATGACGGCTGTGCCGTTGCCGGCGAGCCGTCCGACCGTCCTCATCGCGCAAGCCGGCCGAGGAGACCCCCGCCGCGTACAAGGACGTCGACGCGGTGGCCACCGCCACCGAAGGCGCCGGGCTCGCCAGAATCGTCGCCCGGCTGATCCCTTCGGTGTCGTCGAAGGATGAGAAGGCCCCGCGAGCGCGGAAGGCATACGGCGCCGAGGGCTGCCCGCTTCTCGTGGGCCCGGATTGCACGGTGCGCGACTTCTCGCCGCTTCTCCGTGTCTGTTTCTCGCCCTCGGTGCCACTTCCATCACACCACCACACGGCCCGGAAGGCCAGGGCCGGCCGTCACGCCGGGGCAGGGGTCTCGTGGACGGTCCAGTCCGGCGCGACAGGGACGCTCCGACTGCGGACACTTGGGTCAAGGGGCCGCAAACCATGACCATGGGGAGAGCTCGTGGCCGGATTCCGGGATTTCCTGCTGCGGTTCCGTCCGGTCGGCTCGCCGGGCCGGGCGGCGCCCGGGGGTGTCCCGGCGGACCGCGCCGCCGAGCTGGCCGCCGAGCTGACGCCGCCGCTGTCCCTGCTGGAGGAGGTCGAGGCCGAGGCGCGGCGCATCCGTGAAGAGGCCGCCCGCGTGGCGGCGGACAGACGGCGGGACGCCGAGCGGCAGGCCGACACGATCGTGGGGCGGGCACGGGCGCGGGCCGACGAGGTGCGGGCGCAGGCCGCGGCCCGGGTCCGCCGCGCCGCGGAGGCCGAGGCGGCGGAGTCGCTCGCCACCGCGGAGCGGAACGAGGCCGAGATGCGTTCCCGGGCCCGGGCGCGGATGCATGTCCCGACTCCCTTCGGACACTCACTCTTCGGCCTGCTCGTGTCCGCCACGCGGCGGAGCCGGCAGTGCCCATGTGCGGCTCCGCCGCGTGCGGACACTGCCAGCCTCGCAGCCCGCGTCCACCACCACATGAGCCGCATGGCCCCGCTCACCGGACCCCGGCCCGGCGCGAGGGCCATCGGGTACCCACGCGAGGGCCTTCCGCCCATGCCATCGCTCGCCGAACGTGAAACGCTGGACGAAGGAGACCGGCGGAGAGGCGGGGATGCCGATGCGTGCTCATATCGGCGACCACCTGATTGTCGAAAGCCCGACCACGGGTGCGACCAGGCGCGACGGCGAGATCGTCGGCGTCCATCACCACGACGGGACGCCTCCGTACGACGTGCGCTGGTCGGACTCCGGACAGGTGTCTCTCGTGTTCCCCGGACCGGACGCCCATATTCGGACAGAAGCACCTAAGAGCACACGGCCGCTCTCCGACGCGGAGGTGACGGCGCTGGTGCGGGACGCCTCGGCCGCCCCCTCGATGCACAACGCACAGCCCTGGCGATTCCGGTACTACCGCGGCAAACACCTCTTCCACATCACCGCGGACCTGACCAGGACCCTGCCACACTCCGACGCAGACCTCCGCGCCCTCCACCTGGGCTGCGGCGCCGCCCTGATGAACCTGCGCGTCGCAGCCGCGCACACCGGCCGGCCACCGACGACCCGGCTCCTGCCCGACCCCGACGAGTCGACCCTGCTCGCCGCCGTATCACTGACCGGGCCTCCCCGCGACGAAGAAGACCTGGACGCCCTCTACCCGGCCGTCCACACCCGGCACACCAGCCGGGCCCCGTTCGCCGAGACCGAGATACCCGAACCCGTACGCACCACCCTCCGCGAGGCGGCCAAGGCGGAAGGCGTCTCACTGTCCTTCGCCTCCGGATGGCATCTGCAGACGGTCCTGGATCTGACCCTGGAAGCCGAGGCACGCAACCTCACCGACTCGGGCAGCACCGATGACCTCACCCACTGGGCCCGGCTCTCCGAGCAGACACCGCGGTCCGCCGCCGAAGGCGTACCGCCGTACGCCTTCGGCCCCCGCCGGCGCGGCGGCAAGGCCCCCGTACGGGACTTCGCCGGCGGCAAACCCGTACCCGGCCGCGAAAGCGCCGACTTCGAAACCTCCCCCCAGTTGGCACTGCTGGCCACCCCCGGCGACACACCAAAAGACTGGCTGCGCGCGGGCCAGGCCATGGAACGCGTCCTGCTGACCGCCACCCTCGAAGGACTCTCCAGCTCCTTCATCACCCAGGCCCTCGAATGGCCCGACCTGCGCTGGCCACTGCGCGACCCCGTAGCGGGGGCAGGACACGTACACATGGTGCTGCGCCTCGGCTACGGCCCACCAGGCCCCAGAACACCACGGCGCCCGACCCGCCACACACTCGACATCCAGCCCTGACCACGTGTCCGCCACGAGGTGTTGTCAGGAGACGCGTGCCCCCTGAGATCGTCCGGCACCGGTGAAGTGGCATTCGACGTCCACAACCCCTTCCACCGCCCGGATGAGACGTGCGGCCACGGGAATCATCGCGGTGTTCGGGATCTGTCCGCCAAGAGTGACGACGCCCTCGACCACCCGCACGTGTACGGCATGGCTCGCCCCGGGGAAGAGATAGGAAATCACCGTCCGGCGAACCTCTTCCTCGATGTCCTCGTCCGGCCGGAGGAAGACTTTGAGGAGATCGCCCCGGCTGACGATGCCCTGGAGTTTCCCCTCGCTGTCGACCACGGGAAGCCGTTTGACCCGCCGAACGGCCATGATCCGGGCCGCTTCGGCCAGCGTGGCTTCTGCATGGACGGTGACCGCCGGGGCGCTCATCACCTCCTCCGCCGTCACCGCCCCCGCCTTCGCCAGGTCGGGGAGGCGCCGCAACTGCTCGAAGCGGTCCGGATCGCTGTCCCGGAACTCCTCCTTGGGCAGGAGATCCGCCTCGGAGACCACACCGACCACTCGCCCCTCGCCCTCCAGGACCGGCATGGCGCTCACCCGCCACTGGCCCATGGTCCTGACCATTTCCTTGAACGACGCATCGCGCCCGACAGCGACGACCGTGCGCGTCATCACGTCACTCACCTGGTGCGGAGTCTCGGACACGGGAACCTCCTCGTTCCGCCTCTGCCTCACTGAACACTCGACGTACCGGCCACCCCGCCACCTCGATCCCCCATGTGCGGATCCGGGACGGTGAAGACCGGGCACCGCGCGTGGTGAAGCACGCCCTGACTCACCGAACCCAGCAGCATGCCCGCGAACCCGCCGTGCCCCCGCGTCCCCACCACCAGGCCGACCGCGTGGGCGGCCGCCTCGGTCAGTACCTCCACCGGGTGGCCCTTGACGACCTCGTGGTGCAGCTCCACCTCCGGGTGGGTCGCGGTACGACCCGCGACCGTCTCGGACAGCACACGGCGGCATTCCCGCAGCGCCGCGTGCTCGTCCACACGACCGCCGTGGCATCCCCCGCCTGTTCGCGTAGGACCCACGCCGGGTCCCCTTCCGCCAGCAGCATGGACACCTCCACCTCGGGACGCCGGGATTCGGCGAAGGTGACCGCTTTCCTGAGTACCTGGTCACCCGCCGCGTGCAGCGCCTGGTTCCACTCCTCCCAGGACGGCCGCACCTCCCTCGACCGGTATCCCCCGGTCGGAACGCCCTGGGCGTTCACCAGCCGCAGCGGCAACCGGCGCCGGGCCGCCTCGTCCACGGCCCAGGCAAGCGCCATCCGCCTGGCGGGGTCGGGATCGACGCCCACCACGACCGGCCGACGCCCCTGCGGACTCGTCATCGCGGTCTCCCGGGAACCAGGCTCGTCCCTCCCTTTCGCGCTCTCACTGTCCAGCCTGCCCCCGTCTGCCGCCGGTCACCATCCGGCGGCAGCGCCACTGCCGGGTGCCACGCCGGGGCTGGGACGGCCCAGCCCGCAGCCGACATCCCGTATATCCGGATTGCACCCTTGTGTGGCTGCCACCACGATGAGGTCATGGTTCCGATGGGTCCTGCGGACCGTTTCGACGCGTTCCGGGCCCTGGCCGACCGGCGCGGGCGGCCGGGAGACCGGCTGATCACGTCGCTGGCCGAGGCCAGGGCAGGAACGGCGGACAGCCCCGAGGGCTGGGCTCCGAACATCGCCGCCGGTTTCGGTCTGCCCGCTGCCGCCGCGCTCGGACCGGCCGGTTACTACGCGGACCTCGCCGCTCCGCACGGCCGCCGGCACGTCCGGGTCTGCGCGGGCACCGCGTGCTTCGCCGCCCAAGCCGGACGGCATCTCACCGAGGTGGAGCGGGAGCTGGGCGTTCCCGCGGGCACGGCCTCACCGGATGGCGAGACGTCGGTGCAGGCGGTCCGCTGTCTGGGGTACTGCTACGCGGGCCCCGCCGCGCTCGACGGTGACCGGCCCCGTGCGGGCCCGACGCTGGCCGGTCAGCTCGCGGGGCGCGAGCCGCCCCGGGCACCGGAGATCCCGGTGGCCGACGGCACGGGCGCCCCCGTGCTGCTGGCGGGTGTGGTGGCCGGTGAGCCCGCGTGGCAGATGTGGCCGCGGACGGTAACAGCGGGCTCCCCTGACGAGGTCCGGCGAGAGGTGGCCGCGTCCGGGCTGCGGGGGCGTGGCGGGGCGGGGTTCCGGGTGGCCTCGAAGTGGGAAGCGGCGGGCCGGACACCGGACACCGTGGTGGTGGTCAACGGCGACGAGGGCGACCCCGGCTCCTTCGCCGATCGGCTGCTGATGGAGGCGGATCCGGAGCGGGTGCTGGAGGGCCTGGCACTGGCCTGCTTCGCGTGCGGGGCGCGCCGGGGTGTGGTGCTGGTGCGCTCGGAGTATCCGCGTGCGCTGACCCGCGTGCGGGAGGCGGTCGAGCGGGCTTACGCCGCCGGACACTTCGGTTCTTCCGTTCACGGAACGGCCACGGCCATGGACGTCGAGGTGGTGGAGGGGGCGGGTTCGTACGTCGCGGGTGAGGAGACCGCGCTGATCGCGAGCTTGGAGGGGGACCGGGGGTGCGCCCGGCCGCGCCCGCCCTACCCGACCCGGCGCGGGCTGTGGGACGCGCCGACGGTGGTGAACAACGTGGAGACCCTGGCGGCCGTCCCGTGGATCGTCTTCCGGGGCGGCGAGGCGTACGCCCGGCGGGGGGTTCGAAATGAGACCGGTACGAAGCTGGTCTGCCTGTCGGAGCGGTTCGCCCGGCCGGGGGCGTACGAGGTCGAGCTGGGCACCCCGCTGTCGCGGATCGTCACCGAGTTGGGCGGCGGTCTGCGGGAGGGGTGCGAGCTGACGGCTCTCCAGGTCGGCGGGCCGCTGGGTGGTTTCCTCGCCCCCGACGCGCTGGACGTGCCGCTGACCACCGCCGATCTCACGGCCCGGGGCGCCGCTCTCGGCCATGCCGGACTGGTCGCCTTCGACCAGCGGGTGACACCGGAAGAGGTGTTGCGGCACATCTGGCGGTTCGCCGCGGCCGAGAGCTGCGGCGCCTGTTCGCCCTGCCGCGTGGGCTCGCGCCGCGGCCTGGAGCTGGCGTCCGCCGACACTCCGCCCGGGGAGGAGTGGGAACGGCTCGCGCGTGTTCTGGCCGAGGCGAGCCTGTGCGCCTTCGGCCGGCGGATCCCACCCGCCGTACACAGCCTCGCCCGCGCCTACGGGGACCGGCTGGCGGGATGGGCCCCATGACCGGAATCGAGATCGAGGTCGATGGCAGGGGCATCGCCGTCCCCGAGGGGGCCTCACTGCTCGCGGCGGTGCGGATGGCCGGAATCGAGCTGCCCACGCTCTGCTCCGACGACCGGCTCAGCCCCGCGGGCTCCTGCCGTACCTGTCTGGTGCGGGCCGACGGACACATCGCGGCGGCCTGTGTGACCCCGGCCGTGTCCGGTGTCCGCGTCGAAACCGCCACCGACGACCTTCAGCGGCTGCGTCGGGACGCGGTGGAGCTCATCGTCTCCGCCCTGCCCTCCCGTGCCCTCGCGACCGGCAACCCCAGCGAACTGGCGCAGGTCTGCCGGTCGACGGGTATCGGTCCCGAGGCGGCGCGGGGTGCCGGAGGCCGGGGCGGGGACGACTCCCATCCGTACGTCCACCTGGACCGGGATCTGTGCATCGCCTGTGGCCGGTGCGTCCGCATGTGCGCCGAGGTACAGGGCACCTTCGCCCTCACCCTGGTCGGCCGGGGCGCCGACACCGTGGTCGCCCCCGGCACCGGCGGGCCCTGGGCCGAGTCGGACTGCGTGGCCTGCGGCGGCTGCGTCGACACCTGCCCCACCGGCGCGATCACCGAGCCCGGACCGGGGCGCGGGCTCACCTCCGCCCACCGGCCGCCCGCCACCAGGCCGACCGCCACCCGTACGACATGCGGCTACTGCGGTGTCGGCTGCGCGCTGGACGTCGTCACCCGCGACGGCGAGGTCGCGGCGGTCCTGCCCGCCCGGGACGGCCCCGTCAACCAAGGGCACGCATGTGTGAAGGGCCGCTTCGCCCACGGCTATCTCACCTCCCCCGAACGGCTCACCCGGCCCCTGCTGCGGCGCGACGGCCACCTGGAGGCCGTCGGCTGGGACGAAGCGCTCGGCGAGGTCGCCCGCGGACTGCGCGCGGCCATCGGCGCCGGGGGCCCGGACGCCGTGGCGGCGATCTCCTCGGCCCGTGCCACCAACGAGGAGAACTACCTCGTCCAGAAGTTCATGCGGGCCGTGGTCGGCACGAACAACGTCGACAACTGCTCCCGGCTGTGCCACTCCCCGTCCGCCGCCGGCCTGACCGCCTCCTTCGGGCTCTCCGGCGGCACCGACACCTTCGACGACGTCGAGCGGTCCGACTGCCTGCTGGTGGTCGGGGCCAACCCCGTCGAAGCCCATCCGGTGGTCGGAGCGCGACTGCTCCGGCGCGTGCTGCGCGGGGCCAGGCTGGTCGTCGCCGATCCCCGCGCCGTCGGCCTCGCCCGCCACGCCGACGTGCATCTGCGCCCCCGACCCGGTACCAACGTCGCCCTCTTTCACGGGCTCGCCCACGTCCTGCTCGCCGAAGGCCTCGCCGACGAGGGGTTTCTGCGTGAACGGGCCACCGGCCTGCCGGAACTCGCCGAGTTGCTGGACGACTACCCGCCCGACCGGGTCGCGGAGATCACCGGCGTCCCCGTCGCGGACCTGATGGCCGCCGCCCGGCTGTACGGCCGTGCCCGACAGCCCGCCATCGTCTACGGACTGGGCGTCACCGAGCACCTGCACGGCACGGACGGGGTGCGGTCCCTGGCCAACCTGGCGATCCTGCGCGGCGCCGTGGGCACCGACCGCGGGTACGGGATCAGCCCGCTGCGCGGCCAGAACAACGTCCAGGGCGCCTCGGACATGGGCGCGCTGCCCGACTTCCTGCCCGGCTACGGAAAGGTGACCGACCCTGCCGTACGGTCCCGGGCCGAGGCGGTGTGGGGGACACCGGTTCCGGGGCGGCCCGGCCTGCGGATCCCGGACATGTTCGCCGCCGCGCGGGCGGGGGATCTCCGGGCCCTGTGGGTCATCGGCGAGGACGTCTGCGCCACCGACCCCGACACGAACCGGGTGGCCGAAGCCCTGGACACCTGCCCGCTCGTGATCTGCAACGAACTGTTCCTGTCCGAAACCGCCCGCCACGCCGACATCGTGCTGCCGGCGGCGTCCTGGCTGGAGAAGGAGGGCACCTTCGTCAACTTCGACCGACGGTTCCAGCGGGTCAGGCCCGCCGTGCCCCCGCCGGGCGAGGCACGTACCGACTTCGAGATCGTCCACGCCGTGGCGACGGCCATGGGCACCGCCGTCGGCTGCCCGACTCCGGCCGAAGCCCTGGCCGAGTGCGGCCGGGTCGCACCCGTCTTCGCGGGCCTCTCACATGGCCAGCTGGACCGCGACGGTGCCATCCCCTGGCCATGCCCGGACCCGGACCGCGCCGGCGAAGCCAAGCTGTACGAGGAACGGTTCGCCACACCCGACGGACGCGCCCACCTCGCCGCACCCCCCTATCTGCCGCCGGGCGAGCAGCCCGACGACGACTATCCGCTGATCCTGGTCACCGGGCGGCGCTGGGCCCACTACAACTCCGGGAGCATGACCCGCCGCGGCGCCAACCTCACGCTCGATCCGACCGACTTCCTCGACCTCAACCCCGACGACGCCCTCCGGTACGCGGTGCGCGACGGCCTGCCGCTCACGGTGGAGAGCCGCCACGGCCGAGCCCACCTCATCGCCCGGATCAGCGAACAGACAGCCCCCGGCCAGGTCTTCTGTTCCTTCCACTTCCCCGCGAGCGGAGTCAACCGCCTGACCTCCGGCCACGCGGACACCGTCACCTCCTGCCCCGAGTACAAGGTCACGGCGGTGCGCCTGACCGTGCCGTGACCGCGTCCAGGGACACCGCGGTTCCCGCCGTGACCCGCGGAGCCGGACATCCCCCAGCCTCGGGGGGCGACGGGTGCTCTCCCGCGGCCCTGTTCCGTCAGCCTCGCTGAGGAACGACGGCGACCGGGCACTCGGAGTGATGCAGCAGGGTGTGGGCAACCCTGCCGAGCTGCAGACCGAAGTGGCCGTGTCGTCTCAGAGCGCCGACGACAATCAAGTCGGCACCGGCCGATGTCTCCACGAGGGCCTTGTGAGCGGGGCCTTCGACCGGCCTGCGATGTACATCGACTTGAGGATGCTCCCTCACCGCCTCGCGTAGTGCGTCGGTGAGTTCGGCCGAGGCCCGTTCCTCATGTACTCGAGCCGCATCGTCCGCGAGCAGAGGGTGGTCCACGTGTTCATGGGCCGGACAGCGCCAGGCCCGTACGGCCTCCAGGGCGCAGCCGCGGGCCTCGGCCTCGCTCAAGGCGAACCCCACTGCGTCCGAGCCCTTGGCCGGGTCACCGACCCCGACCACCACCCGCCCGAAGGCTCCCCGCCGGTTCTGCTCCGAACCACGGACCACAATGACCGGACACTCGGCGCGGGCGGCCACCGTGAGACCGACCGACCCCAGCAGCAGCCCGGCCAGCTCGCTACGGCCGCGAGAACCGGTGATCAGGACACCTGCCTCATGGCCCTCGCTCAGCAGCGCGGAAACGGCATCGTCGGGCATGACCTCGCCCGACACCTTCACCTCTGGATCGCGAAGCGCGGCCCGTTCCGCGCACGAGGCGATGATGTGCTCCGCCATGAGCTCTTCGGCGGGACGATCAGTGCTGAAGGACGGACGCCCTCCCTCATAGCGCTCCCACCGGGAGGCGTAGACAAGCCGCAGCGGCAGCCCGCGGCGTGCCGCCTCGTCCACCGCCCAGTCCACTGCCTCCAAGCTGGAATCCGACCCGTCGACGCCCACGACCATAGAGGTTTCCATCGTCCCTACCGCCTTCCGTCCCGGCAGCCGAGCACCCCCCGTAAATACCCTCGCACCGCTCAGGTGCCATCGCGACACACGGACCGCTCTCAAAAGCTGGGCAGCCCGTGGCCACTCACCGGCCGACCGGCCCCATGCGCCGGGCACGTGAACGCCCAGATGGTGCCATCGACGGCGGAAGCTGAGGTGGCAGCCTGTTCCGTACTCTGGCGGCATGCGCATGCGTCCCACTTTGAGCTGGACCCCTGCCGAGGACCTGCCGCCGGGCAGCACGGATCTGGAACCGGTCGCCAAAGCGCTGAGCACCGGCGGTGTGCTGGTACTCAGCGGGGCCGGCATCTCCACCGAGTCGGGCATCCCCGACTACCGGGGCGAGGGCGGGAGCCTGAGCCGGCATACCCCGATGACCTACCAGGACTTCACAGCCGACGCCCAGGCCCGGCGCAGGTACTGGGCTCGCAGCCACCTCGGCTGGCGCACCTTCGGCCGCGCCCGCCCCAACACCGGGCACCGGGCCGTGGCCGCGTTTGCTCGGCATGGCCTGCTCTCAGGTCTGATCACCCAGAACGTCGACGGCCTTCACCAGGCCGCCGGCAACGAGGGCGTCGTGGAACTCCACGGAAGCCTGGACCGGGTCGTCTGCCTTTCCTGCGGCGCCCTCGGCCCGCGCCGCCAACTCGCTCGACGACTGGAGGAGGCCAATGAGGGCTTCGAGCCGGTGGCCGCCGGAATCAACCCGGACGGTGACGCCGACCTCACCGACGAACAGATCGGGGACTTCCGCGTGGTGCCCTGTACGGTCTGCGGCGGCATCCTCAAACCGGACGTGGTGTTCTTCGGCGAAGCCGTTCCGCCACGGCGGGTCGAGCACTGCCGCAAGCTGGTCCACGAGGCGACCTCGCTGCTGGTCCTGGGGTCCTCACTGACGGTGATGTCCGGGCTCCGGTTCGTCCGCCAAGCGGCCCAGGCCGGAAAGCCGGTGCTGATCGTCAACCTGGCCCCGACCCGGGGCGACCAGCACGCCGTCACCCGGGTCGCGCTCCCGCTGGGAACGGCCCTCACCGCCGTGGCCGGCCGACTGGGCATCCCGGAGTCGGCACAAGCCTGACGCGAAGCACCCCGGCTCCCCCGGTCCCGCTCAGCATCGCGACTCCTGGCGGCGCAGTCGGTCGACCCGCTTGGCCCCCTGGTCTCGCTGCTCGACCAGACCGGCGCCACGCAGGACCGCGCCCGAGCAGGCGCGCAGCGCCTTGGAGGTGGCGGGCCATCGCCAGGCTGGACGCGGACTTCCGGCTCGGACGGTCGGCGGTCGGACTGGACAGACCCCGCCCGGGAAGTAGGCGCCCGCCGCGCCCTTCCATCGTGACCTCGCCGTCCGGAGCGGTCCGCGGCTGCTCGATCATCGCGTCGTGCGGCAGCGTCACCGCCCGAAAGGGGATCACCTGACCGGAGAGTTCCGCGAAGGGGTTGACCTTGGGCCGGACCTGCCAGCCGTCGTTGAAGGACGTGGTGTGCCGGAGCCCTGGGCAAGGCGCCCGCTCCCGGGCTCGTACTGGGCGGCGTGTGCGGAATCCAGTTCGGCGCCGTCTTTTCGCCCCGGATATACCCGCAGGTAGGCGCCCCCGGCGCCGTGTTCCTCCGCTTTCTGATCGCGGGCGTACTGCTGTGCCTGCTGTGGTGCCGACGACGCGAGGCGTTCGACGCGATGAAGGGCACCTGGGGGACGGTGATGGGCCGGCTACACCCTCGTCTCCTCCCGCATGGCACGACGGATGAGCGGCGGCCAGGGACTGGCGGCCGCGGTGCCGTGGGCCGGACTGCCGAGCGCCCCGTACGGCGTCGCCCACGCCGGGAGCGCGCTTCTCGACCCCCGCGTCCTGGCGGTGGCGGCATTGGTGGCGGTCTCCGCCGGCGTGCCGCCCTACTCGTTCAATCTGAAGGCTTTGCGCCGGATCCCGCCCCGCGTGTTCGGCGTGCTGACCAGCATGGAACCGGCGGCCGGCGCCTTGTTCGGATTCCTCCTGCCCGGGCAGCGGCTCACCGCCGCGTTCCCCCGCCACCGGCAACCGTCCGCGCGCCGGTGCTGGAGTGTCCTCACCGTACGATGAGAGAACCGTCGGCGGTCCTCACGGCACAAGGTCGCAGCGAGGTGTTGTCCCCACGCCGGGCAACCAGAGGACGGTTCACCATCCGGCCGGCGGCAGCCAGCCGGGCCGGCAGAAACAGGCAGAGATGAGTGAGCAGCGCGACCGCAGCGACCCCACCGGTACGGCAGTCGGCGCATCCGCGTCGGACCATTACCGACAGCGCCGCCGGCGACGGGTTCTCTGGCAGCTCGGCCTGTGCGTGGTCGCGCTCGTACCCTGGACTGTCTACCTGGCGGTATCGCTGCCGGATCACTTCGAGGCCCGGTATTGGCCCATGGTGTGGGTGGGCTTCGACGTAATGCTCCTCGCGTCGCTGGCCGCCGCGGGAGTGGCGGTGTGGCTGCGGCGGCAGGCTCTGGTCCCGCTCTCGTTCGTGGCAGCAACGCTCCTCGTCTGCGATGCCTGGTTCGACATCTCCCTGAGCTGGGGGAAAGACGATGTCTGGTGGAGCCTCGCTTCGGCAGCGCTGTTTGAGCTGCCGCTCGCCGCCCTGCTCATCGCGCGGGCACGACGGGTGCTGAAGATATCGGCCCGGCTGGCCTGGCAACGGCTCGGCCTGCCGGGAGATCCACCACCACTGCACAAGATGCCCCTGTTCGTCGCCCTCGCGTCAGTGCACGGCGGTGAGGCCCCGACGAAGGGCGGGAGGCTCGGCCTGCACGAGAGGGCATCAGGCACGTAGAGCGCAGGTCACGAGGCCGGCGCAGCTCCCGGTTTGCCCGGAGTGGCCAGCATCAGCATCATGCGCGACGAGATGCCCGCCGAACGGCTCGGCTCAACACCGCCGCCCGCACAACCAAGGGGAAAGCCAACCGAGTTGGGCATGGTGGCGACGTGCCCGCGCGGGCTGGAACCCGGCCGACGCCATCCGGGCCGCTTGCGCATGGAGCCGACACACTTAAAGTTAAATCAACGGGTTGATTTAAAGAGAGAACGCGACCCACCGCCGCCCCTTGCCATTCACTCCGCCACGACGTCACACCCGAGGAAGCGAGCTCGGCCCACCGCGCCCTGCTGGAGTATGTCGCCGGCCAGGTCGACGAGAAGCTCGCCCAGCCGGGGGACGACCTGCTGTCCGAGCTCGCCACCCGCGTCCACGACAGCGACCTCACCCACCAGCAGGCCGCGTCGATGGGCCTGCTGCTCCTGGGCGCCGGCCACGAGACCTCCGCCAACATGATCGCGCTGAGCACCGTCGCACCGCTGGAACACCCCGACCAGCTGGCCATCGTCCGCGACACCGATGACCCCAAGGTGCTCGCGAGCGCGGTGGACGAACTGCTGCGCCACCTGACCATCATCCACCTCGGCAACCGCCGGATCGCCCTGGAGGACATCGAGATCGGCGGCCGGACCATCCGCGCCGGGGAGGGCATCGCCATCCCCAGCAACACCGCCAACTGGCAGGCCGACGTCTTCCCCGACCCACACCGCACGGTCGGTATCGCGCCGAGCATCACCGCCCCAGCCACCGGCACGACCTGATGACACATCACGACGGCGGCGGCCATATCCGGCCAGAGTCCCGCCCCTCCTTGAAGCGGGACACCCTCAGAGATACTTTAAATAAGTCCATTGCTTTAAAAGCGAAACGGACTGCGTCCATCCCCCACCCGAAGAGGCCAGATGAGCCAGAACGACCCCGCCGTCCGCCTGCCACTGCCCACCGACGGACCACTGGACCCGCCGCCCGAATGGGAAACGCTGCGCGCGCAGTGCCCGGTGGCCGGCGTGGAACTCCCCAGCGGGGACACCGGCACCCTGCTGACCCGCTACGACCACATCAGGACGCTCCTGTCGGACCCCCGCGTCTCACGCCCGACCCCCGCAGACAACAGCGCGAGGATCGCCCCGGAAGGGCGCGGCGGCGTGTCGACCAACAGCGACATGGCGCTTTCGATCCAAGTCAACGGCGAAGGCCACCAGAGGTGGCGGCGGCACGTGGGAAGGTATTTCACCGCCAAGCGCATGACGGCGCTGCGGCCCGGCATGAAAGCGACGGCAGAATCTCTCGTCGACGCCATGGTGAAAAGCGGTGCGCCCGCCGACCTCAAGGCGGCGCTCGGCTTCCCGCTGCCGGTCTATGTGATCTGCGATCTCCTCGGCGCCCCCGCCGGGGACCGGGACCGCTTCTCGTACTGGTCCGACGCGTTCCTGAACGTCAGCCGCTACTCGCTGGAGGAGACCCGAACAGCCCACCAGGACTTCTCCGCCTACATGACCGAACTCGTCGAGGCCAAGCGCACCGAGCCCGGCGACGACCTGATCAGCACCCTCATCAAGGAGAGCCGGGCCGAGGGCGAGGGGCTGACCGGCCCCGAACTCCGCGACACCGGCATGGCCCTGCTGGTCGCCGGGCACGAGACCACAGCGAACATGATCGGCAAGATGGCCGCCATGCTGCTCGCCGACCGCACCCAGTGGGCCAGCCTGCTCGCCGACCCCTCCCTGGTGCGCACCGCGGTCGACGAGGCACTGCGCTCCGACGCCAACCTGGGCGGCTTCGGCGTCCGGCGCTACCTGCCCGAGGACTTCGAACTCGACGGGACGTTACTGCCCCGCGGTACCACCGTCTTCTGCGCCCTGTCCTCCGCCAACCGCGACGAACGGGCCTTCAGCGACCCGGACCAGATGGACCTCACCCGCAGCCCCAACCCCCACCTCACCTTCGGCGCCGGAGCCCACTCCTGCCTGGGCCAGTCCCTGGCCCGCACCGAACTGCAAGTCGTCCTCGAAGTTCTCCTGCACAAGCTGCCGAGCCTCGACCTGGCCGTACCGGCCACGGACTTGCAAAAGGTCGAGGGACTCTCCGTCGGCGGCCTGCGCGAGGTCCCCGTCCGATGGTGACCCGCCCCACCGAGACCACCACACCGACCGACACCACAACCGAAGGCACAACCGAAGGCACGGCCAAGAGGCCGGCCACGAAGAAGGGAGCCATCATGAAGATCACCGTGGACCAGGACAAGTGCTGCGGCGCGGGGAGTTGCGTCCTCGCCGCGCCGGACGTCTTCGACCAGCGCGACGAAGACGGCATAGTCGTCCTCCTCGACCCCGAGCCCGCCGAGGACCACCACGCGGCCGTCCGCGACGCGGCCGCCGTATGCCCCGCCGCCGCCATCGCGCTCAGCGACGCATGACGGCTTGAACCACGCCTGAGAGCCAGGGCGCGGGGCACATTCGGCAGTCCCGGACGCGCCCCGCCCCCGCGGCGGGTCCGCCCCTCGAACCTCGGGCGGACCCGTACCCGGGTGCTGACCAGGCGGCGGCGAAGTCGTCCGCCCCGATAGGCATACGGCTCCACGGCGACGCCGACGGGGGCCGGCATGATGATCCTTGACGACCGCCACCCGGCGACCTGCGCGGCGCGCTTCGGCCGGTGGCCTCCGGATTCCTCAGCGGGGCGGACTCACAGGGCGTTGGAGCCGGTGTAGCGCAGGCGCTGGTCATGTGCGGAGCGCTGCCGGTGGGGCGGCGATGATCGTCCGCGCCGTCGCCACCGCCGACTCACCAAATGAGGCCGACTCTTAACTCTCTCGGCCGTCCTCGACCACCTCCACCCGCGGTGTTCGCAGGTTTCTCGGGTCGACGCGCAGCGCGCGGCGGTCCGTGTTCCGCATCGCGATGAGGTCCTCGTCCCACCGCGCGTCGCGCAACTCGGTGTCGGTGAGCAGCAGGTCCGGGTCGTCTCGCCCGGTGGCGGCCAGATGGCCGACGAAGCCGAGCGGCAGCCGCTCGACGCGCCATCCCGGCCAGGCGGCGGCCGTGCGTACCGTAAGTCGGCGAGGTACGGGCTCCGTGGTCCAGTAGCGCAGTCGGCGTGCGGGGAGGTCGACGACCACGCCGGCGTTGACGGTCCCTTCCATCGGCATGGGGTACGGGGCGTGGGCAGGCAGCGTCTCGGTGAGGGACTCGCCGTGCCGGGCCAGCCACGGCACGACCTCGCGGATGGCCAGTTGGTGGTCCAGCACTGCGCGATCGGCCCTGATGAGGCTCACCACCGCTTCGGCGGGCGCGAGGAGGTCGGCGATGATCTCGCTGTGGAGCACCGAGATCCGCCATTCGCCGGGGTCCCAGCCGACGAACCAGTCCTCGCGTGAGGTCAGCGGCACCGCGTCGGGCAGTGCCGGGTCCGTCTCGACCTCGGCGAAGACCGGCTCCGCCCCCGCCACCATGTCGGCGAAGTCATCACGTCCGCCCCAGGCATACTCCACATCCCAGCCATCCCAGTCCGATGCCGTCGCCCGCCGCCGCGCGTGACAGTCGAGGTAGTGGACGCCCGGCGGGTCGCAGCTGTAGTAGCGGTACCGGCGGGCGACCAAGTCGAGGGCAGCGCCGCGGCAGAAGGCACCGCCCAGAAGACCTCGGGCGCGGCCGTCGCCCACGCGCGTGCCGCCGCGAAACACCGCCTCGACAAGGCGCATACGGTCGGTCGCGTCGGTGAGGTCCCACATGCCCCACTTCTCCCCCATGACCCAGCTCGTGCCGTCCTCGGCCCGCAGGGCATACGCCGTCCAGCACCCCATGTCAGCACGGTAGCGCCCGGGCGGCTGCAGCGCGGGTTCAGACAGCGCTTGACCCGCTCACCGCGCCACGCCCCCATGCTGCGATTTGAGCGGCTGTGCAGGTCGGGTCGCGTAGCAGGTCGCGCAGGGCTACAGCGTCGTCGTGGGTGGTTTGACGGGGATGCCGGAGGCTTCCAGGTACATCACGCCGGTTGCCGCCGCGACCGCGAGGCGCGGCAACCGGGATTCCGTAGTCCTCCGGAGCCGGATTGCCTGCGCCGGCGATCTCGGCGACCCGCAGGATCCATGAGACGTCGACGTGCAGATCCATGACGCGGCGCGCGCCCCCGAAGCGGGCTTGTGGGCGTCCCCGGCATCGTCGAACACGTGCTGATGCTCGTCAAGGAAAAGTCGTCGGCTTTCAGAGGGATGCGGAACGGTTCACAGCTTTTCGAACGGATCGTGCTCGGCGAGCAACTTCTCCATCCGCGCCTGATCGACCCGGCTGACGATCTGCCCGGCCTCCTGCCGGTCCCGGATCACCTTGGCCAGGGTAAAAGCGGAGGTCACCAGATAGAGGACGGCGATGGCCAGGAAGCCGCGTACCCAGGCGTCGGCGTTCAGCCGGAAAATGCCGATAGCGGTGGCCGCCATGGCGACAGCGAAGGAGGCGACCGCCTGACCGTAGAACGCGGCCGTACTCTGCTGCCTCACTGATGTCTCACTCATGCGGACAAGAATCGGCCGAGGCCGCCCGCCCCGCATCCGACCCGATACTCAGCTATGTACTCAGAAATCAGGCCCACGACGCCGCACGCCGAGTGGGCGCGGCGGCCGACCGGCCGGCGTGACGACCTGTTCTTCGCCCCTTGGACACCGTTTTGCCGGACCGGCAACAGTAGTGGCGTGCACGGGACACGACGGGCGACGGTGGGTCCATGACCGACAACATCGCAGCAGGATCGCCCGCGTCCGGCACCCCCTCGCCTGCCGACGGCTACGTCGGAGACCCCGCGGTGCGGGCCGAGTGGGACAGCCGGTACGCCGACCGACAACAACTGTGGAGCGGCCGGCCCAACGGTGCGCTCGTGGCCGAGGTCGCCGGGCTCACCCCCGGGCGGGTGCTCGACGTCGGCTGTGGCGAGGGCGCGGACGCCGTCTGGCTCGCGCGCGGCGGCTGGGACGTGACCGCACTCGAGGTTTCGGGCGTGGCGCTGGAGCGGGCGGCCGGGCACGCGCGGGAAGCAGGCCTCACCGTTCGCTGGGTACATGCCGCCCTGACGGAGGCGGCGCTCCCGCCGGCCTCCTTTGACCTGGTCTCCGCGCAGTACCCAGCCCTGCTGCGCACCCCCCACGCCGCAGCCGAGCGAGCGCTCCTCGCGGCCGTCGCGCCCGGCGGCGTGCTGCTGCTCGTACATCACGCGGGGATGGACGACCAGCAGACGCACGACAGCTGCTTCGACCCGGCTGACTACGTCTGGCCCTCGACGGTCGCCGCTCTGCTCGGCGACGACTGGGAGGTGGAGGTGGACGAGCAGCGGCCACGCGTGGCACCCGACGGCGGCGCCGGCGCGCACCATACCGACGACCTGGTGCTGCGCGCACGCCGGCTGCGCTGAGCTTGTCCCACCTTCCTACCTTCCAAGCGTGGGTCTGAGCTGGTCATTTTCACGCCGACTGCCACAGGAAGGCGACCTGATCGCGGTGCGTGGGGCACTGCACGATGTAGCCCGCGCCGTTGTCGCCCCACACATGAGGCACCCCGCGTCCGGAGTCGATCTGCAGGACCGGCTGCGTCATGCGGTGGTCCCCGCGGGGGCAGTTCGGGTACCCGGGGTCCTGGACCCAGTTCGGCCACCCTCCCAGCTTGTCGCCCTGGCGGTTGAGCCCGAACACGGCGGCACGTTCCTCCGGGAGTAGTTCCGACTCGTCTGCCTCGCGGTACGGATAGTCCCTGACCGCACGCGCCCACCCGGCAATCGGCCGCTCCGGGAACAGTCGGACACCGTCGGGCGGTGTCGGCGACGACGCTTGGCCGGCCGCGTCGACGACCCGAACCAGGTGGCCACCCGAGAAGGCGCGGTACGGGTTGCACGCGGTGCAGTGGAACAACTGCAACAACCCCGTGCCCAGATCCCGCGCCTGCTTGGGCGCGCCCGCGAGGTCGAGTTGCACGAAGAACGTCAGCGGGGCCGCGCAGTCGGCGCAGCCAGGCCATGGTTCATCCGCGCCCAGCCAGGGCAGGCCGCCGAACCGCGAGGCGCCCGGTTCCCCGTCCCCGTCCGTGGCGCCGATGAGCGGGCTCCATGCGAGGCGGGCGACATGGGCAAGCTTGGCCTTCACCGCCCGTGTGATCTCCTGTGGCGTCCGCGCGTTCGCTCCGGCGGTGCGCAGCAGCCGCACGATCTCGGTGCGGCCCTGCTGCCGGGCCACTGCGAGTGCGTTGCGGCCTTCCTCGTCGCGGGCTTGGATGTCGGCCCCGGCGTCGAGCAGGTCGCGCACCACCTGGACACGCCCGCGGTCGGCGGCCAGGACGATCGGTGGGGTGCGGTAGTAGTTGCCGGGTGCGTCCGTGTCGACCCCGGCGGTGATCAGGTGCGGCACCACTGCGGGCACGTCGAAAGCGATCGCCTGGCCCAGCGCCACCCCCAGATCGTTCGCCCCGACCTCACCACGCTCCAGGACCGCCACCGCGACATCGACTTGCCGCTCCTGCACGGCGACGATCAGCGCGCCGCCCTGTGCGGCCGGCTCCTGCGTCGGCAGCAGTTCCCGCACCCGGGCGAGGAAGCCCCGCCGTGTCGCCTGGACCAGGTCAGCCTCTTCAGGCGCGAAGACCGTAGCCCCTCGTGCACACAGCAGCTCCGCTATCGCGGTGCCGCCCGTCTCCAGGGCGACGTCGAGCGGGCGACGCAGGGCGTCGGTCAGTGCGTTCGGGTCGGCGCCTCCGTCGAGCAGGGCCGCGACCGCGGCGTGCGCGTCGGCGCGGATGGCGCCGACCAGCGGGAGGCGGCAGCCGTCCGGGCTGTCCCGGTCGTCCGTGCGCGCGTTCGGGTCCGCGCCGGCTTCCAGGAGTAGCCGCACGGTATCCACATCCCCCACTGTCGCCGCGGCCCACAGCGGGAACCTCTGCCACCCCGGCGCCGGCCGAGCCCCGGCGGCCAGGAGCGTACGCACGAACGCCGCACTCCCCCGACGCTCGGTCGCCGTCGACAACGCGGCATCGAGATCGAATTGCGGCGGCTCGTGCCCAAGGACGAACTCGAGCACATCCAGACGATCGCCGTATGACGCGGACTGCACCGCATACCCGACTTTCTCCGGATCCTCCCGCAAAATCGTTGCCAGTTCACCGCTGTCGAAGAGCTCCGCCGTACGCATGCCGACACCGTAGCGACCAGCCCGGACACCGCCCCCGCCCGAGCGGAGGGCCGTCGACCGCCCGCGGCAGGCGGCCCAGTTGGTCACCCGTCAAATCGACCACGTGTCCGGGTCACTGGCTGCATAGGTTCGACACCAATGCGGCTGAGGCCACGAGTGACCTCTGTAGGGGATCCCGAGGTCGACACTGGTGCTTGCTTTGGGTTTCCGGCCCGTACCTCCCGGTCGGCCGGACTGAGTGAGAGGACAAAGATCTGCTGTGAAGGCGTGCGGAGTGTCCGGGGCCGAGAAGGAAGTCGCCCTGCTGGAGTTGCCCGAACCGTCACCTCCCGGGCCCGGTCAGATCCTGATGGCGGTTGAGGCAGCCGGGGTCGGCCCGTGGGACGAACTGCTGAACGGCGCCGGCTGGGACGTGGGGCTGCGCCCCCCGGCGGCGCTGGGAGTGGAGGGCGCGGGCAAGGTGCTGGCCGTCGGCGCGGGTGTCACCGGGTTTGCCGTAGGCGACCGGGTGCTCGCACACGAGGCCCCGTTGCCCGGGGGGAGCGGCTTCTGGGCCGAACGCGTTCTGGTCAACGCGGATCACGCGGCAGCCTGCCCACCCGGGCTGGACACCGTGCACGCGGCGGCGCTACCGGTCAACGGACTCACCGCGTTGCAGGCCCTGGAGAAGCTGAACCTCGGCCGAGGACAGCGGCTCCTGATCACCAACGGAGGCGGGGCCACCGGAGCCCTGGCCATTCAGCTCGCCGCGGCCAAGGGCATCGAGGTGACCGCGACCGCGTCCGCTGCCGCCGCAGAGCGCCTGCTGGGTCTGGGGGCGATGGAGGTCGTCGACTACCACGACCCGAACTGGCCGGCCAAGGTACGCGGCGGGTTCGACGCCGCCCTCACCATCGCCACCGGCACGGCGGACGCCGCCCTGCCTCTGGTGCGGGACGGCGGCCGACTGTGTTCCCTGACCTCGGACGCGCCTCCGGAGGAACGAGGCATCACGAGTTGGGACCTCTACGTCGAGCCCAACGCCGCGCAGCTTGTCCAGCTGGCGGAGCAGGCCGCCGCGGGAACCTTGAAACTCGCACCGGAACCCCTGCCGCTGAGCGAAGGACCGGCCGCGTTCGCCCGGGTGGTCACCGGACGGGCCGGCGGTAAGAAGATCGTGCTCACCCGAACATGACCCGACCGGGGGCCGGACGGGACGGTCGGGATCCGCGTGACCTTGTGAAGTGCGGGGCCCGGACAGGCCGGACCCCGCACAAGAGGGTGCTCACGATCCCTCGTACATCGTGCTCACGGCTTGTCGAGCACCGTCCCCGTCAGCACCGGCCGGTCGCGCAGCGGCTCGGCGTTGCGGTCGGTCAGCGCGAGGCGCATCGACTCGGTCGGCTCGGCCACCTGGTCCCGCACGGTCGGCACGACGAAGTCCACGCTGGTGCTCCCGGGCGGGATGTTCAGCCACACCCACAGGTTCGCGTCGGACAGCGGCCGCTCCGGGTCGGGCACGTCACCGGACGACTCCTGGAGCCACTGCGGGTCCACGTCCTTGGTGGACAGCTCGGCGCCCTCGGTGACCGGAAGCACCCGCACCGGCTGCCAGATGTCCACCGCCGCGGGCGCGTCCACGGACATCCGCCAGGTCAGCGTCTCTCCCTCGGTCACCCGGTCCACGACCGGCGACAGGGTGATCACCGGCTCGGGGTCGTCGTTCTCGACGGTGAGCCCGCCCCGGTGCTTGCCGACGACGGCGTTGTGGACGGCCTTGACGGCGATGTCGTGCTCTACGTCGTCGCCGTAGACCGTGTCGCCCTTCACCTCGACCGGCACGTCGATCATGTCGCTGCCGGGCCGTACGGTCACGAGGCGGTGCTCGGCCGGGCCGCCTTCCGGGTCGAGGACGTACACGCGGACCTGCCCGCTGCCGTGCCCGGAGGTCTCGACCGGGACCCGGTAGGTGCGGGTGCCCGAGTCGCCCTCCTTGACGATCGTGCGGCCCACGTCGACACGCGGCAGTGCGGCCGCCTTCACCGCCAGAGTGCCGGGCGCCCAGCCCCAGGCGTCCATCAGCCAGGCCCGTCCGGACCGCGAACGGGGCGTCAGCTCAAGGGACTTGACATGCCTGAGATCGAGCCCGGCCCGGGTCGCGGCCGACAGCGGGACACGCAGCTCCTGAGCCCAGTAGGAGGCGGTGTCCGCGGAGCCCGGGAGCCCGTCCACCTGGACCGAGCCCAGCGTCACCCGACGGTTGGAGGAGTCGGTGACGGACACGTCGAACTTCGTGCCGGTCGTGTTCGGCGGTACGAGGACCCGGAGCGCGAGCTTCTGGGCGTCGCGGAGGGAGAGCGGCTTGGCCGGAGTGATACGCGCGGGCGTGCCCGGCGCGGACCACTTCAGGTCCACCGCGCCGCGGCCGGTCTCCTGTTGCGTCTCCCACGTCGCGAAGTGCGGTGACGATCCGAGGGTCTCCGGGTCCAGACAGGCCACGGCCGGGTCGGGGTCGATCGCCGAACACAGCCGGGCGCCGGTCACCCTCGCCCCGCCGTCCGGCAGGAAACCACCGCTGCGGCGGCCGCCGACCGCGTGGGTCAGCACCCGGGCCGGGTCCGCGGACGGGGCCCGCTTGCCGGAACCGTCGAGCAGCGGACGCACCCGATCGTCCCCGGCGAGGAAGAGCCGGGCCGCGGCGGCGATGTACGTGGCGCCCGCCTTGTGCTGCTGGGCGGCGGTCAGCCGGGTCGCGGCACCCGGCGCGCACACCGGGTCCGGATGCTCCGGGTTGGTCCCGAAGTCGTCCATGGCCGGTGCGACGGCCTCGCCCGGGGTCCACTCGCTGTTGAAGTAGTTGTGGTTGGCGCCGACCATGTAGACCGCGCTGTGCAGTGCCGTGCCCCGGCTGATCCCGCGCGTCCCGTCGACGAAATCCTCGCCCTGCAGGTCCGACACGTCGCCGTCGCAGCCCGGCAGCAGCGTCACGGACGGCACGTCGGCGACTGGATTCTGGCCGAAGATCGTCGGTCCGATGAGCACAGTCCCGCGCACCTTCCAGCGCACCGGGCCCCGGTAGCCGTCCTCGGCGGCCGGCGGCGGGTAGAGGCTGTCCATGGCGGCCCGGTTGACGCCCTCGCCACCGCGCGAGTGGCCGACGAGCAGGACACGGGAGAGGTCCGCCTGCGCCGCCTCGCGTACGACGGCCGGGGCGGAGGAGCGATGGGCGGTCCAGTCGGCCCAGCGGGCGAGGTGCTGCCGTACCAGCGAGGAACGCGCCTGCGCGCCGGCGTCCTCGGCCTCCCCGTCCTGGGCGTTGATGCCGTTCGCCGAGATCGACACCGTCACATAGCCCTGGGAGGCCAGCAGTTGCTGGTCGCGCAGATAGCCCAGGTGGCTCGGGATCGGCTGGTAGCCGTCCGCACAGGGCCAGTCGCCGGTCACGTCGTTTTCGGAGCCCGGCTTGTAGCAGGTGTCGTGGCGGCCGTGCAGGAACAGCGCGAGCGGCCGGCTGCCGGTGGCACCCTTCGGCGCCACCACCTCGGCGGTCATCTCCACCGGGGTGTCGAACCCGGGCAGGCGCACCGGGTCGAGGTCGTACTCCCCGGTGACCGTGCGGTACGAGCCGGGCTTGCCCGGATCAACGCCGTTCGCCGGCGCCTGCGCGGGCATCCGTGCCCGGCGCGAGCCGGACTTGTGCGAGTCGTCGGCCGCCGCGTCCAGTCGGCGCCCCGCGGCCGTCACTTGAAGGTCCGCCAGCTTCTTGGGCCGCGTCTCGTGGAGGGCGAGCCGGAAGGTCCGCCCGTCCCTCGCCGGCTTCGGCACCCCGAGCAGCCGGTCCCCGGTACGGAACTCGACCCGCGCATCCCCCATGGGCACGGCCTTCGGCGCACGCCAGACCAGCTCACGCGCCCCGCCCTCCCCGTCGATCCGCCACCCCGGCGGAAGTGGGTTGTCGCTCGTCGCGCTCAACGGCCGTGGCTCGTGAGGCTGTTCGGCCTGTACCAGTCCGGGCGAGCCCGCCAGAGCCGCCAGCACCGCCACGGCGGTCACACATATTCGCCGGGCACGGATCAATGGCCCTCTCCTCAAAACCCTGTGCGCAGCGTCCCGTCGGTCCCGGGCGCCTCTCGCGTCACTTAGGACGGGGGCGAGGTGTCCGTGGGTTGTCTGTGAGGAGACGCCGACAGCGGGCGGGCGACGCGATCAAGCCAGCGCAGCCGCGGGCTCCGCGGTACCGCGCCGCGCCACGAACACGAACTCCCCGCCCGGCCGGTCGGGTGCGTCGCGTACGTCCTCGACGACGAAGCCGTGCTCGTGCAAGTCCCGCTCGATCTCCCTACGTTCGCGGAAACGAAGTGTCGATTCCGAGGTCAGTACGTCCCCGTCCGCAGCGAACACGTGCGTACCCCGGAAGCTCACCAGCGGCAGGCTGACGTCCGTCAGCTCGGCCCAGGTCTCGACGTGGCCGACGCCCGGGATGTCCGTCATGCGGTACGTGGTCTCGCGCGTCCACTCCGCCCACTCCTCCCACACGCGCCGCGCCGGATCGCGCGTCTCGAAGACAAGCCGCCCGCCGGGCCGCAGCGCCTCGTACGCGCCGCGCAGCGTCGTACGCCACGCCTGCGGATCGGCGATCGCCTGGGCGACGTTCCCGGTCATCGTCACCAGGTCGATCTGCAGGGGCGGCAGGTCCCCCGCGTCGCCGTCGAGCCAGCGCACCCGCTCCGCGCCCGGCTTGCCACGCGCGACGTCGACGGACGCCCGCGCGGGATCGATCCCGGTGACCGTCATCCCGCGCTCGGCGAGCAGCAGCGCGAACACGCCCGTACCGCACCCGATG
Source organism: Streptomyces sp. NPDC000941 (assembly GCF_053599555.1). Classification (NCBI taxonomy): domain Bacteria; kingdom Bacillati; phylum Actinomycetota; class Actinomycetes; order Kitasatosporales; family Streptomycetaceae; genus Streptomyces; species Streptomyces sp. NPDC000941. Next base: position 17,950 of record NZ_JBSFMM010000003.1, on the reverse strand, counting down.
TCCAGCACGGACCGCGCGCCGAACTCCTCCGCCATCGCGAGATACGCGTCGAGATCGCCGCGGTCCGGATCGAGCGGGTCATAGATGGCGGCGAGGCGCGGATGTCCGAAAGCTGCGTCAACCATGGTGGCGAACGTACGTGGCCCCGAGCCCGCGCGGCCACTGCTTTTCGGGTTCCTGGGACCGACCGACCGACCGTACCGCTGGCCTTGCCCGCCGACCCAGTGACCGAGACGGTGATCCTCCCTGGGTTCCCGGTGCCAGGTCAGGGCAGGAGGTCGGCGATGAGCTCGGCGAACTCGCCGGGCGAGACGATGCGGATGCCGAGGTCTTCGGCCTTGGCGCGTTTGGCCCCGGCGCCCTCTCCGGCAACCAGGAGGGAGGTGCGCTTGGAGACGCTGGAGGAAGACCTGCCGCCGGCCTGTTCGATGAGTTCGTTCATCTGGTTGCGGCCGAGCTGTTCCAGTGGACCGGTCATGGCACCGGTGACTACCACCGTCATGCCATGCAGGGAGCCTGCTGCCTCGGCGGTATGGGCCGGGCCGTTGCCGGCAGGTGGAGTGGCGCCGGGTTCGGTCGTGTTCACTCCGGCGGCGATCAGTTTGTCGATGACGGGTGCCAGCTGGGCCAGCTCGGCGACAATCACGGGTGCCTTCTCGACACCGATGCCATCGACCTGCTGCATCGCATCCGCGTCAGCGGCCCGGACCGCCTCCATGGTGGCGAAGTGGCGCGCGATGCGGCGGGACATCGAGCGGCCGGTGCCGCGCACACCCAGCGCGCACACTACCCGCGACAGCGGCCGGGTCTTGGCCTGCTCGATCGCGGCCAGGAGGTTGTCGGCGCTGGTGGGGCCCATCCGTTCCAGCGTCAGGAGCGCATCGCGGGTGAGGGTGAACAGGTCGGCGAAGTCGCTGATGAGGCCCGCGTCAGTAAGCTGGACGACTCGGGTCAGGCCGAGGCCCTCGATGTCGAGCTGGTCTCTGCCGACCGCGTAGGAGACGGAGGCGACCAGGTGGCAGTCACGTCCGCGTTCGCACCGCCAGCGCTGCTCGGAGGCATCGATGCCGGATCCGCACTGCGGGCAGGTCTCGGGGAAAGCGATGGGCTGCTCGGCCCCGGTGCGCAGGTGAGCGACGGGGGCTTCGATGCGCGGGATGATGTCGCCGGCCTTGTAGACCATGACCTGGTCGCCGATGCGCAGATCGCGGCGGGTGATGTCGGAGGGGTTGTGGAGGGTGGCGTAGGTGATGACGGAGCCGTCGATCTCGACCGGTTCCAAAACGGCGCGGGGAGCGATGATGCCGGTGCGGCCCACGTTCCATTCCACGTCCAGCAGTCTGGTGATCTTCTCTACCGCGGGGAGTTTCCAGGCGATGGCCCAGCGAGGCGCCCGGGTTCCGGATCCGGCGGCCTGCCGGTCGGCGGCCAGGTCGGCCTTGATGACGATGCCGTCGATACCGAACGGCAGGTCGGCCCGCAGGCCCGCGAGCTCCTCGACGCGGTCCTGGACCGCCATCACGGAGGTGACGGTGCGGCCGGGCACATCAGTGGCCGCCGCCGTTTGCACACCCCAGCCGACTATGCAGGCCATCACCTCGCTGTGAGAGGAGTCGGTCAGACGCTCCGCGAGCTCAGTGTCCGTGGTGGGCAGGGGCAGGCAGCCGTAGCCGAAGAACATCATCTCCAGCCGGTACGCACGGTCCCTCGCCCGCAGCGTGCCCGCCGCGGCGTTGCGCGGGTTCGCGAACGGCTCCCCACCATGCTCGGCACGCACCGCGAGCGCCGTCTCGAACTGGACCGAGGTCATCAGCACCTCGCCGCGCACCTCCACCGTGACCGGCTCGGCCAGCTGACCGGGCAGGCCGCTCAGAGTGCCGATCGCGTGCGAGACGTCCTCCCCGGCTGTCCCGTTGCCGCGAGTGATCAGCTGCACCAGCCGGCCGTCGCGATAGCGCGCGGCTATCGCAAGGCCATCCAGCTTCGGCTCCACGCTCCACGCCTGAACCGGCCGGCCGATTCTCCGCTCCAGCGAGGCGGCCCAGGTGGTGAACTGCTCAAGGGAGAAGACATTGTCCAGACTCAGCATGGGCTGGGTGTGCGGCACATCCCCCTGCCCAACGCCTCCGGCCACCTTCCCCGTCGGCGACCCGGGCACAATCTGCTCCGGATGGTCCGTCTCCCAGGCGGTGATCTCCCGTATCAGCCGGTCGTACGCCTCGTCGTCCAGCGCACTGTCCCCGCCCCTGTAGTAGGCAGCCGCAGCCTTCACCGCGGTTTCGACCGCTTGCGCGTACCCAGTGTTGTCGGCAATCACAGCATCAGCGATGGTCATGACCACCATCGTGACTGCCACCACTGACAACGCTGCGAAGGCCGCAGCCGAACTGGCCGCTACCAGCGACAACCAGCCGCAGCGCCTGCAGCTCACCGGAATCGCCCCGTTGCCCGTCGGATATGCGACCATCACCCAATGCTGCGCAGCCTTGAGATCAGTGCGGTTCTGTCGGGAGTGGAGCGGACCCACCGTGATCGGTTGTTCTGGGAGCGCACGATCGAGTTGAGCTTGGACTGCTTCGTCTGTGAGCGAGTGGGCCGGACGACGGTACTGAAGTGGGGAGCCGAGCGGGCCGTCTGCATGAGCGGCCGGGATGAGCACCACTTCACGGCAGCACGGATCGCGGCGTTCGACGTGACGAGCCAGGATGACCGGCTCACGTTGAAGTCCGTGGTCGACTTCTGGTGGGCACCGTTCCAGGACGCCAAACGCGGAGGGCAAGCGACGCCGCTCAGTTCATGGGTCCGCCTGCAATACGGCTGCTACTGCCCACATCAGGAGACGTCGAGCAAGGGCTCGATCCAGACCAATGTGCGGCGCCCCAGCCCCGTGTATTGCGGAGAGTGCAAGACCGAGATGGCAGTTGATGCCGAAGCACCCTCGATTCGGCTGCTGGTATAGGCCCTGGGGAGGGGGCGCCGGGACGCCCCAGCCCGTTGGGTCAACAGGCGGGACGCCCCGGCGTCGTGCTCGGGTTCTACTGCGGGCCGTAGACCTCGAATTCGACGAGGCGCGAGTAGTTGCTGCCGCCGAAGTGGATCAAGACGCGCACCGCGTCGGTCTGCTCGGCGGGGAACGTGGTGACGACGTGCTCCTGCGCGTTGCCCACGACCTGCGCGACGGTGCGCCAGGTGTCGCCGTCACGGACCTGGATGTCGAAGTCCCGGATACCGCTCGTGGCGGCGGGCGTCTTCGTCCACAGCTCGGCCCGGTCGACCCTCTGGACCGTCGGCCACTCCACGCCGTACCAGTCGGGGAAGACGTCCCGGGTGGCGTCGTTCCAGCCGGTCAGGGTGTCCCAGTGGCTCTGGTCCTTGTCACCGTCGACGGCGCCGCAGAGCGTGAAGTTGCCGTGCGTGGAGGAGGCGATGGCCTGCTCGCCGTAGGCGAGGTTGGCCCCGGGCCCGCGCTCGGGGACCGGCTGGACCGTGACCGGGACGACCTCCTTCTGCTTGCCGCTGGTCACAGTGACGTCGTACGTCCCCGGTTTCGTCCCGCGCGGGACGCGCACGCCGAACGACTTGGTCACCGGTTGGGCCGGGTTGTTGGGCGGCAGGTATGTCTGGAAGAGCGTGTCGGAGAGGACGAGCGGTGCCTCGGCCTTCAGGGTGGCATCCGCGAAGACCGGTTCGGTGCCGGTGTTGGTCAAGGTCACCGAGATCGAGGTGGGCAGGCACGGCAGTTCGCTGGCGGACACCGCGGCGGGCGAGGCCCACATCACGACGTTCGAGCGGGACTTGCCGCCCGCGGCGGCGACGGCGTTCTGGGCGGGAGCGGTGAGGGTCACTCCGGCGGTCAGCACGCCCGCGACCGCGGCGGCGGTCAGGGTTTTCTTCATGGTCGTTCCTCTTCTCAGGCCTGCTGAACGGCGGCGACGCCGCTCTCGACGGCGAGCTTGGTACGGGTGCTCATGGTGCCGTCGGGCACCGTGACTCGGTCGCACACCCGGAACTCGGACATCCAGCGGTCCGGCGTGATCTCGCAACTGATGTATCCCCGCAGAAAGTTGCCGAACTTGATATGCGGGTTCTCCTCGAGCAGCACCCGCCCGCCGGCGTCCAGGTCCTCGCCGTCCCGCGCCGAGGTGAGGGAGGTGCCGACGAACTCGGTGGCTACGACCTTCGAGTCCGGGTCGGTGAAGTCGAGCGCGAGGTCACTGACCACCGTGCGGTGCAGGTCGCCGGCGAGGCTCACCACGTTCTGGACGCCGCGCTCGTCGATGCCGCCGAGGAGGCGGTCGCGCGATGCGCTGTACCCGTCCCAGGCATCCATCGGGACGGCCACGCCGGGGCCGGAGACCGTGTCGAGGAGAGTGATGGCGGTCTGGTGGCCGAGGACGTTCCAGGTGGACTGCGACGCGCTGAGGCCGTCGAGCAGCCATCTCTCCTGGGGGAAGCCGAGGATGGAGCGGCTGGGGTCGGCCGTGGCCTCGTTGGGCGCCTTGACGCCGTCGCCGTTCACCTGGTCATTGCGGTACTGGCGGGTGTCGAGCATGGAGAACTCAGCCAGCCGCCCGTACCGCAGGCGGCGGTAGAGCTGCATCTCGGGACCGGAAGGGAACTGCGGTGCGCGCAGCGGCAGATTCTCCCAGTAGGCGCGGAACGCGTTGGCCCGCCGGACCAGGAACTCGTCGGGGGGCGTGCTCCCGGCGTACCGGTCGGCCCAGTTGTCGACGACCTCGTGGTCGTCGAAGACCACGATCCACGGGGCGGTGTGGTGCGCCGCCTGCAGGTCCGGGTCGGTCTTGTAGTACGCGTAGCGCTGGCGGTACTCGTCCAGGGTGACGGTCTGACGGGTCCGCAGCGGGTCGTCGTCGCCGGGGCGGACGCCGCGGTCGTTGCCGAACTCGTAGATGTAGTCGCCGAGGAACAGCACCACGTCGTGGTGGCGGGCGGCCAGGTCACGGTGGGCGGTGAACCAGCCCTCCCAGATGGCCTGGCAGGAGGCGACGGCGAGGGTCATGCTCGGCAGCAGCTGGTCCGGCGCCGGAGCCGTCTTCGTCCGGCCGGACGGGCTGATGAACCCGCCGGTGCGGAAGCGGTAGTAGTACTCGCGGGCCGGTTCGAGGCCGCGGACGTCCACATGCACGGAGTGGCCGTACTCGGGTGCGGCCTTCGCCGTCCCGCGCTTGACCACCCGGCTGAAGCGCTCGTCGGCGGCGATCTCCCACTGGACCGAGTAGGTCCGCTGGTCCATGCCGCCGTAGGGGGCCAGCGGGTCAGGGGCGAGACGGGTCCACAGCACGACACCGTCCGGCAGCGGGTCGCCGGAGGCGACCCCGAGCGTGAACGGGTCCTGCTTGGTGGCGGAGGTGGTCGCGGCGGTGGCGGGGCTGATCCCGGGCAGCATGCCGGAAAGGGCGAGCCCGGCGGCGGCACCCGTGACTGTGAGGAATCGTCGCCGCGTTGCCGCGCTCAGCGCTGAAGGAAGAAATGGGGAGTGTTTCACGTGCGTGGACGTTGGCGGCGCCAGGTGAAGAACCGGGCAACATTTGGTAACGGTACCGTCAGGGCTTCAACACGAACTGGCGCCGGAGGGGGTGTTCTTCTCCGGAGGCGCCCCCGCCAGGAGCGGGCGGTGGCCGGCAGTACCGTCGGCGCGATACGTGGCCGGCGGTCTGTCCATGGCAGATGGTCAGGCCAGAGGGGAAGACGACGCCTTGGGCCCCCGGCCCCGGCCCCGGTCCCAGCCCCCGCCGAGCCGCATCGATCCGCGTCGATCCGCGTCGATCCCACAAGGAACAGGGCAGCATGATCCGCCGCTACATCTCGATGCCGCCGGCTCCCGGATTGTGGTGCCCGCCGACAGGAGGCAGGGTGGTATCGAGACCACCAACGCAAGATCGTCCATTCCGGGCAGGCTTACGGAGGTGTGGTACATGTCCGCGGAGAACCCAGAGCACGGGAGCGCCCACGAGGTCTCCTTGCCGCCCGAAGTCAAGTTGTTGCAGGAAGTCACTCCGCCCTTCTTTCCCGAAGGTGGTTCGGGAATGACCATCCTCGTCGACTGGCCCCCCGGTCACCCCGGGCTCCCTCCGCATCGCCACTCGGGCCCGTCGTTCGGCTACGTGATGGAGGGCGCGCTCCGGTTCGAGCTCGAGGGGGAGCCGGAGCGTGTGGTCGAGGCCGGTGGGACGTTCTGGGAACCAGGCGGTGACGTGATCCACTACCAGGACGGCAACGCCCTGTCGGATGCACCGACCAAGTTCGTGGTGACCATGGTGTGCGCGCCGGGTCAGCCGATGCTGACGCTGGTCGACGAGGAGGAGCTGAAGGAACGGGCGCACCTGCGCGCCCCGCGTCCCTCCGAAGGCTGACACGGCTGGATGCTTCGTAGTCGTAGCGGTCGGCTCCGGTCCTCAGCTCGGGTTGACGGAGTGTGAGAGGTGCCGGTCAGGCCACTCACCTCCCAGTACCCAGCTGAGGTCGTGATCCGTATGCTCCCGGGACCGGGCGCTGAGCTGGTCGCTGATCCACATCTTGGTGTGCTGCGGCACCTGTGGGTGCGCGACGAGTTCTTCCAGGTCGTGGCGGGTTGTTGGATAGGCCCGGCGGACCGCGCAGCTCACCAGCCCCAAGGCGTACCGTTCCGGAAAAGCCACGTGGTCGACGTCGCCCTCCGCACCGGGCTCCTTGAGGTGCTCCCACAGTCTCCGGTACACAGCCGGGGAACCGTGGTCGAAGATGCTGTCCATCGCGCCGCGGAACGCCTTGGCCAGGTGGTTCTCCGCGGCCGGGCCCTGTTGTGCGGCCACGGCCCTGCCGATGACGCGGATCAGCAGCTCGGAGGCGGGTGCCGCGCCGTGTGCGGTGCTGAGCCGGCGCACCAGCTGGCCGAGCCCGCTGATCAGTCCGGCGTCGGTCGGTGGGGCGAAAGCCAGGTCGAGGGCCTTGGTGACGGCCGTGTGGGTGAGAGGGCCGGACTCGCAGGCGGCGTGGAGGAGCGCCTTCCGGGCGGCGTTTCGGGTGCCGGCCGATGTGTCGTCGAGGCGGGGTATGTCTCCCGCGGCGTCGAACACCAGCTCCGAAAGGAAGAGGTCTGCCGTGGGGTACTGGCCGGGTTCGCGCGCGGCGATGGTTCCCACCAGCCCGACAAAGGCCGCCCGGCTCTTCTGATCGGAGAAGATGCCGTACCGCGGAAGGAGCTCGGTCAGGCCGGGCACGGGGAGAACACCGGCTGACACGGAGCGTTCCCAGAGCGTCAGTGCCTGGCGCTGCCGCTTGCCGCTGTTGCCCTCGGCCGTTTCGTCCGCGATCAGTCCGGTGAGGGCCGGGGCCGATGCCCGTAGTGCGCCCAGCACCCGCTCATGGGCGAGGGGGGCCAGCGGGCCGGTGCCCTTCTTGGCCCGGCCGGTGGTGATGGCCTCCAGGAGCACGGTGTCGGCGTCCAAGAGTGACAGGGTCACCAGCAGGCCGATGTGGCGCTCGGTGTGGAGACCGGCGTCCGTGACCGCTCGGTGCAGGGAACGGCGGATGAGGCTCCGGGCGGCTGCGGGGGCGGTCGTCGCCTTCTCGATCCTGTGCACCGCGGTGGGGTGACCGCCGAGCGCGGCCGGCAGCAGGAGCGTCGCCAGGCCGTCCCGGGACAGCCACACGTCGGAGTCGGCGTCCCAGCCGGAGTGCTCCAGGACCTGCCGGACGCGGTGCGGGGGAACGTCCGGGTGGGCGAGGATCCGGCGGGCGACCAGTGCTCGCCGTTTCGAGGGCGTGACCGGCTGGTTCTCGGGGCAGGGCAGCGCCTTCAGCATGGCCGCGAGCCTGTGCATGAGAACCGCCGCCGCGGCGCAGTCGCTGCTGAGCAGCGAGGGGAAGACCATGCGGTGCTGCAGTGCGTGCGGCGCTCCGTGGCCGGTCAGCTCCAGACAGCGGTCGAGGGTGGTCTCGATGGCCCAGTGTCCGTGCGGCAGCGTGGTCAGGATCGCGGTGACGGCGATGAGTCCGGCATTGCCCACGGTGTCCTGGTCGTCCGCTTCGAGCAGCGCCAGCGTATGGTCGAGGCGGTGTGTCCAGGGGTGGGTTCCGGCGTCGGGACGGCCGTCGGCGCCGTCGCCCGGGAGCCCGTGGTCATGGGTCCAGGAGGCGGCCGCCACCCTGCCCAGGGCTGTGCGGAAGATTCCGGCGTCCTCCGACTTCGGCGCGATGCGCACCCGCTGGATCCGCTTCTGGACGGCGGCGGCCCACTCCGGCGAGCCCAATGTGCTCCAGTGCCGTGCCCACAGGGTCATGACGCCGGATGCCAGCTGCGCCAGCCCCCGGGACAGGGCGAAGTCGAGCACCCCCATGAGACCCCTTTGGGCGGATGCCACATCGAGGTGTGAGGTCAGCACGAGAAGCCGAGGCAGGATGTCGATGCCCGCGCTGCCCGTACGGCGCCCGGTCAGTTCCCGGACGCAGCCCCAGTCGGCCAGGGCGGCGTGCACGGCGAGCGAGTTCTGCGCGGCCAGCCGTTCCAGGGCTTCGAGCACGGCCTCCTCCAGACTGGGTTCCTTCCTTTCCCACAGCCCGCGCAGCCGCGGGAGGAGCGCGTCGACGTCCGTGTCGCGTACGGTCGGGGCCAGGACCGCGTACCGCCGGACGACGCCGTGCGACGCCGTCGCGAGCAGAGGCTCGACGGGCACGCCCACGGCCGGGTTCCGGGCGGCGACGGCTACCGCGACGGTATGGAGGATCACGGCGTCCGGGTGCGCCGCCATGCGGCTCAGCGTGTCCCGTACCGGCCCGCGATACCGCTCCGGCCCCGCCGCGAGCATGAGGAACTGTTCGAGGATCGCCCCGACGAAGAAGTCATGGGGATGGGACCCGACCCACTCGGACAGCGACCGCAGCGCTCGCACCCCGGTGAGGCCCAGCAGGCCACGCGCGGCCGCGTACTCGAACATGGTCTGGTGGAAGAAGTGGATACCGTCCGAAGCTCCTCTGGCCAGCACTCCCCGGTCGATCAGCAGATCCATGGCCGCCCGGACGCGGGCCGGTTCGTACGGCCGCGAGGGGCGGGGGCCGGCGTCCGCCGAGGTGAGCCGCTCGATCAGGTCCTCGTGGGAAAGCTCGGTCCGGCCGGCCGACATCAGTACGACGGCGATCGCACCGGTGATCGATGAGAGATCCTCCGGCGCCGTGGCGCTCTGGTTGCCGTAAACGCGCCGATCGGTGACTACCCGGTGGTCCCAGTAGCGACGGTAGAGGCCGGTGGCGTCGATCTCGGCGCTGGGGAACGCCCCGTCGTCCCGCGCGAGTTCGAACAGCAGCCGCAGCTGGAGGGGGCTTCCGCACACCTCGCGCACCGGCAGTCCGCGGGCGACGGGCTCCATCAGCCTCCGCACCCGTGCCCCGTCGTCCCGGGGCACGGCATCGGGGCAGTAGAGCGCGGCGTGTCCACGGATGGCGTGGGGGATCTCGCCGTCGTCGTAGGGGCCCAGCGACATCCGGACGAAGCCGGTGCGCAGCCGGTTCGCCTCCTCCGGCCGGGAGGTCAGCACCAGGCGGACACCAGCGGCGGCGAGGTCCTCGCACAGGTCGAGCAGCGCCATCTCGTGGAAGTCGTCGTGCAGCAGCAGATCGGCGGTGTCGAGGAGCACGACCGGTGCGCGCCCCCGAGCCCGGGCGTGGTCCGCCCCGGACACCACTGTCCGGGAGGTCAGCATGGGGCTTCCGGAGGTGCCGCTCAGGGGGCGCAACAGCCAGGCGGCGTTCACCAGGAAGACCTCGGTGTCCTCCAGCGCGGTCAGGTCCTGGGCGATGCCCCACAGCAGACTGCTCTTGCCGTTCCCGGCGTCCCCGGTCACCAGGATTGCCTGCGGATCACCGTCGCAGAGGGCCTCCATCACCCGGTCCTGGACAGTGCGCCGCACATACAGCCCGCCGCTGAGCTGCGGCGGGGAGCCGGTGCCGCCGTCCCGCCGGGGAGAGGCCACGACGTCCAGATCGTCCGAGAACCTTCGTGCCCATCGGAGGAGCTGCCGGTGTGCGGCCGATTCGCTGTCCGACGGCCTCCCCTCATCGGGATCCGGTGCCGGTGTCGGTCCCGGCTCGGGTGCCGGTGCCGCCGACCCTTCCGGGCCCAACTCGTACGCCGACGCCGGGCCCGTGGAATTTCCCGGCCCGGGTGGGGCCGGATCGCCACCGGGCGGCAGTGCGCGGAGAACGGAGAAAGCGAAGGCGGCGGCATGGCGGGCCGCCCGGGACTGCCAGCCCTGGGCATCGGCGTCGTACTTCTTCCCGTCGGCCCGGTCGCTGATACCGCGGACGATCAGGGCGGGTAAGGCCGCGTTGAGATGGGCGGCCAGCGCCACTCCGGCGCCCTCCATCTCGATGGCGGCGGCGTCCTGGTAGTTCCGGCGCAGTTGCCGGCGCAGGGGCGAGTCCGCCGAGTTGAGGACGACCTCCCCGGCGGCCACCGGCTTGAGGTGGACGGCCGGGAGGGAGGTGCCGGGCGGGAGGGAGGTGCCGGGCGGGCGCTCCCGCAGCAATCCGGTCCATGAACCGGACCTGCGGGCGAAGCGGGCCAGCTGGTCGAGTTCCTGGCGCACCGGCCAGACCCTTGGGCGGGAGTGAAACTCGCCGTCCTCGTCCTTTCCGCCGTGGTACGCGTACACATGCGTGGCCACGACCACGTCGCCGAGCTCGATATCGCCCTTGAGCGCCCCGGCCACCCCGACGAACGCCACGGCCCGCGGGCGGAACATGGCGATCGCCCGCTCGGTCAGCACGGCAGCCCCCTGGTTGCCGTCGCCGAGTTCGGCAAGCGCTACACGCCATGACGTACCGACAAGTCGGCCGACCTCGAACAGGGTGCCGGACGCGTGCATTCGCGGCAGCAGATCGACCAGATGTGCCCGAACGGCCTCGTACTCCACGTCCAGCGCGGTCAGCACGACGAGTGAGTCGCTGTGATGACCGGTGCTCTCCACGTTTCCCCCTGGCCCCGCGTCCACCATGCTGGCCCGCAGGCGAAATGCTACCGTTCAGGGCACTCCTGGGGTCGCGCCGAGGGCAGGCGCCAGGCTCCGGCTCACCGGCAGAACTCCGCGATGACGGCGGCGTCCTCCAGCTTCTGCTCGCCCCAGTCACCGTTGCGGTTCATCGTCATCGCGTGCCGCCCGTCACCGGAGACGACCGTGCGGGTTCCCGAACCGGGGATCATGCCGCCATGTCCCCAGGCCCAGCAGTCGCCGTCGCGATCGCCGTCGCCGTCGCCGTCGCCGTCGAGCTTGAAGCGGCGTATGCCGAGGCCGTACAGGTCGTCCTCACCGCCATGTCCCTTGTCCCCCGCTACGGACACGGCCGTGAGCAGTCGGCGCTGCTGTGCGGCGGGCAGCAGCTCGCCGCTGAGGAGCCGTGTCATGAACGAGTTCACATCGTCGGTCGTGGAGATGATCTGGCCGGCCGAGAAGGCCACCGTGAGGCTGAACTCCGTGACATCGCGCACCTTCGCGTCCGGTCCGTCCTCGAAGAGCATGGAGTAGTGCCTGGCATGGGGGTCGGGCAGGGCGGGGGTGGTGTCCGGGACGCTGGTGCCGCGCAGGCCCAGCGGCTTGATGAGGTAACGCTCGACAGCCGCCTTGTACGTGCCGCCTGTGACCTCCTCAATGATCATTCCGGCGAGGATGTAGTTGGTGTCCGAGTAGTCCCACTCGCCGGGCTCGCCAGGGCGGCTGCCCTGCTCCGGCTGGAAGTTCGCCGGATGGGCGAGGGCTATGTCCACCAACTGGCGCGGTGCCCAGCGCCGGTGGCGGTTCTGGTCGAAGGCGTCGCCCGCGTACAGGGCTCGGAAGCCCTCGTCCATGTTGTAGTCGTAGATGCCGCTGGTGTGGTTGAGCAGGTGGCGGACGGTGATGTGCCGGGGACGGTATCCCTCGCCGCGCACCACGCCCGGCAGCCACCGCTCCACGGTGTCGTCCAGCGATATGCGCCCCTCGGCCTCCAGCTTGAGCAGCACCACGGCCGTGAAGGTCTTGGTGACGCTGGCGATGCGGAACCTCTCGCCGACGGCGCGCGGCTGCTGTCCCGCGAGGTCGCCGATCCCCGCCCGGCCGTTCCACACCCCGTGTCCGTCCCGCACCTGGGCGATGACCCCGGGCGTGCCCTGCGCGACGATCCGGTCGAGAGCCGCCTGCGTACGGTCGTGCGCGCGACGGGGCGGGTCGGAGGCGTCTGCGAGTGCCGGGGCCGCGAGAGCCGGGGCCACGAGAACCAGGGTGGTCCATACGCAGAGCAGCGCCAGAGGGCGACGACGTAACCGATGTGATCCCATGAGTCCAGCTCACCAGCCGGGCGGCGGACAGGACATCGGGGAAGCCCCGGAGAACCCTCGGGGTACGGAACTCTCCATCCCTGAAGGGGTGTTGTCGCGCCGAGCGCGCACCGCAGGGTCTGTGGGCTGTGCGTGGCAGGACTGAGTCGCGATCAGCCGACACCCGCTCCCCGCGTCCCCGGGAAGGACCCCGTGGCGCCGGTAAGCGGTCGGCGTGGTGTTGAGCGCGCCCCGGAAATGCAGTCGCAGGTTGGCGGCCGAGCCCAGGCCGCAGTCGCGCGCCACCAGGTCGATCGAGTGGTCGGTGGTCCACGACGGCGCCCAGGTCGCGGCGGACGATGTGCAGGCACAGATCGATGCCGCAGCACACCCCGGCCGACCGTCCTTCGTCCGACGGCCCCCTCGGCCCGGATCAGCGAAAGAGCTGTTGCCGCCCGCCGTTCGTGGACTCCCGGGCGTGCAGCCAGTGCGGAGCCGTGTGCACCTCGAACGGCAGGGGCTCGTCCGAGCGGATGCGGGCCGCCAGGCACTTCACGGCCAGCGAGGCGATGGCGGTCTTGTCGGGGACCACGGACGTGAGGGACGGCGTGCTGAAGAGCGCCTCGTCGGAGCCGTCGATGCTCGCCACGGCGACATCGTCCGGAATGGTCAACCCCGCTTCGAACAGGGCGCGTTGAGCACCGACGGCCAGCAGGTCGCTGAAACAGAAGACCGCGTCGGGGCGTACGCCGGCCGGCAGGGCGGCCAGGGCGCGCATCGCCAGCGGGCCATTGCGCCGGTCGAACTCCTTGATGGCGGGGGCGAGCCGAGGGTCGTAGATCACCCCGGCCTCGTGCAGGGCGAGTTGGAAGCCCTCCAGGCGCTGACGACTGGTCGCCGACGCCTGCTGGTCCACACCGATGGCGGCGATCCGCGTACGGCCGAGGGCGGCCAGGTGCGCGGTGGCGTCGCGTGCCGCCGCGACGTTGTCGATCAGGACGTGGTCGGCCCCCACCTGGTCGCGCTCGTAGCTGCGCTCCCCAAGCAGGACCAGCGGGAACTCGTTGGCCACGGCGGCGAGTTCGTCGGGCGAGACACCCAGGGGCGACAGGATCACACCGTCCAGCAGGGACGCGCCGACGCCGGTCGCCAGGCGCAGTTCCCTCCCGCGCCCGCGCCAACATGGTTCGCTTCGCCCCCGGCGCCCGCACCGCCTGGCACTCCCACGGCCTCGGCCAGAACCTGCTCATCGTCGAGGGCATCGCGCTCATCCAGGCCCGTGGCGGCGAAATCGTCGAGGCGCACCCGGGCGACGTGATCTGGTCCCCGGCCGGTGAGGAACACTGGCACGGCGCCGCCCCCGACCAGTTCATGACCCACCTGGCGCTGTGGGAGACGGACGAGGTCGCGTGGCTCGAGCACGTCACCGACACCGAATACCTCGGTCCCCGGATCAGCACCCGGATCTGATCCGACCCGCACCAATACCCGGGGCAGGCCGAGTCCGCCCCACCAACCAGAACTTCGAGGAACCATCATGCGCGGAGCCGTCATTCACGCTCCCGGGGACGTCCGCATCGAGACCATCCCCGACCCGAAGATCCTGCAGCCGACCGACGCGATCATCCGCACCGTGGCCACCTGCGTATGCGGTTCGGACCTGTGGGACTTCCGCGGCATCAACCCCGTCGGTGAGCCGCACCCGATCGGACACGAGTACGTCGGTATCGTCGAGGAGGTCGGCAGCGCGGTCGCGGACGTCAAGCCGGGCCAGTTCGTCATCGGCTCCTTCTTCGCCTCCGACGGCACCTGCCCCAACTGCCGGAACGGCTACCCCAGCTCCTGCCTGCACAAGGAGTTCGTCGGCGGCTGTCAGGCCGAGTACGTGCGTATTCCGCTGGCCGACGGCACCCTGGTAGCCACCCCCGAGGTCCCCGGCGAGGAGCTCGTCCCCAGTCTCCTGGCCCTGTCCGACGTCATGAGCACCGGCTGGTACGCCGCCACTGCCGCCGAGGTCGAGCCGGGATCCACCGTCGCGGTCGTCGGCGACGGCGCGGTCGGCCTCTCGGCGGTCATCGCCGCCAAGGAACTCGGCGCACAACGCATCATCGCGATGAGCCGCCACGAATCGCGGCAGAAGCTGGCCCGCGAGTTCGGCGCCACCGACATCGTCGCCGAGCGCGGCGACGACGGAGTGGCCCGGATAAAGGACCTCACTGGCGGAATCGGTGCCGACAGTGTCCTGGAGTGCGTCGGCACCGGCGAGTCCATGCAGCAGGCACTGCGCTCCACCCGACCCGGCGGTAACGTCGGCTTCGTCGGCGTCCCGCACGGGGTGGAGATCGACGGAGCCGCCCTGTTCTACTCCCACGCCGCGCTCCGCGGCGGCCCCGCCCCGGCCCGCCACTTCCTGCCCGACCTCATCGACCGGGTCCTGAAAGGCCACATCAACCCTGGCAAGGTCTTCGACCTCACCCTCCCGCTCGACGAGATCGCCGAAGGCTACCGCGCGATGGACGAGCGCCGCGCCATCAAGACCCTGATCCGTCCCTGACCCTTCGTCGCGTTGCACTCGGACCCTAACCGCTCAAAGTTCGTTGGCATCCGCTCAAGGTTCGACAGCACGGGACAGCAAGTTTCGTGCCATCGAGGTCTGAGCAGCATGAAGTGCGGGTGCGGGGCTGCAGCAGCTGTGATCCGTACGGTCGAGCGACGTGTGACGCGACGCTCGGAAGGACGGCGTGTGACCGGCGCTGCCTGGACGTGCAGTGGGTGGGGAGATGCCATGACGCAGGAAACGGGACGGGCCGGGGGCCTGGACGGCAAGGCGGTGCTGCTGGCGGCCGGGCTGGCCGATCTGGCGGTGAGCACACTGGGTGCGGCCCTGGGGACGGTGCGGGGACTGCTGCGCCGCTCGGACGCCGCGGAGCTGGCGGCGGAGGCCGGGGACGACCTGATGGCGCGTGGGCGCCTGGTACTGGACCGGTACGCGGCCGTACCGCCGGCCCACCTGGAGATCCTCGCCCGGCACGCCCTGGCCCGGAAGACCGCTGATGATGGTTGACCGATGGGAGCCGGCCGCGTTCAAGGTCCGCGTCGACGAGGTACTGCACCGGTTCATCGCCCAGGAGGCCGACCAGTTCGCGGCGATCGATCCGCTCCTGGCCCCGGTGGCGGAGCAGTTGGAGGCGGCAGTAGCGGACGGCAAACGGCTTCGGGCGGCATTCTGCTACTGGGGCTGGCGTGCGGTGGGACAGCCGGACAGCGACGCGCTGGTGCGGGCGGCGGCCTCCATGGAGCTGGTGCACGCCGCCGCGGTCGTACACGACGACCTTATCGACGACAGCCCGCTGCGGCACGGGCGCCCCACCGCACATGTCGCCCTGCGCGGTGCCGTACGACGTCGCCCGCGTGCCGACGCCGCCGCGAGGTCGCTGGCGATGCTGGTGGGAGACCTGCTGATGGCGCTGGCCGGGCAGTTGTTCGCCACGAGCGGTCTGCCCGGCGCGTACCTCGCCCGGGCCCGCCCCCTGTGGTCGGTGATGGCCCGCGAGCTGATCGCGGGCGAGTGCCTGGAGATCCTGCGTACCGGAGCCGGTCCGGACACCACGGCGTCGCTGAAGGTGATCCGCTACAAGACCGCCAAGTACACCGTCGAGCAGCCCCTGCTGATCGGCGGCGCCCTGGCCGGGGCCGGCGCGCGGCTGCGCGAGGGCTACCGCGCGTACGGGCTGCCGCTGGGCGAGGCGTTCCAGCTGCGGGACGACCTGCTGGGCCTGTTCGGAAATCCGGAAAGCACCGGCAAGGCCAACGCCGACGATGTGCGCGGCCACCGGCCCACGGCCCTGCTGGCAGAGACCTGGCGCCTCGCCTGCGACGAGGACCGGGAGGGGCTCCGCGCGGTACTGGGCCGACGCGGCCTGGACGCGGAGGATCTGGATGCGGTCCGCGGGGTGATGCGCCGGCTCAGGGCACCCGACCGCATCGAGGACATGATCAGCGCGCGAGTCGAGGAAGCGCTCGGCGCCCTCCACGAACTGGATGTACCAGCGCACGCCGAAGCTGCCCTGACCGCGCTGGCGCATTCGGCGGCGGTCCGCCTGTCCTGACCCTCGCACCGGGGTGGCACAGATCCGTGGACGGTCCCGTGGAAGACAAGGAGCGAGCCCTGCCATGACCTACACCGAGACGTCGATGGACGCCCTGCGGCAAGCCGGTGACGAACTGGCCGACGCCACCGTCGCCGCACTGTTCGAACGCGGGGAGGTGGGCATGTTCAACAGCCTGATGCGCTACGTCTCCACCGCCGGCGCTCCCCTGCCGGACGGGCTGCCCGACGTGGCGCGGGACTACCTCGAGGCCACCCGTGTCCCGCCGTCCTGGGTGGACTGGGCTGAGATGGAGAAGGCTCGGCTGTTCTTCATCGACAACAACGTGCACATCTCCACCGCACTGTCCTTCGCCTCCATGCCCGCCTGCTACGTCGTCCCGCACCTGGCGAAACTGCTGTCGGCCGCCCACGGTCTGAAGTACCCCTCCAAGCGCATGGCGGAGACCGGCCAGTTCACCGTCTACCTGATGCAGCCCGACGCCTTCGAGGCCGGCAGCCGCTTCATCCCCGCCGCCCAGAAGGTGCGCCTTCTGCACGCCTCCATCCGCCACCACCTCAAACGCGAGAACCGGTGGGCCACCGACGTGCTCGGGGCGCCGATCTGCCAGGAGGACATGATCGGCGGGCAGATGTTCTTCTCGCTGCTCGTGCTGGACAGCCTGCACCGTCTCGGCATCCACATGTCGCAGGAAGGCGCGGAAGCCTACTACTACGCCTGGCGCGTGGTCGGTGCCATGCTCGGCGTCGACCAGGACGCCGTCCCCAAGACCCTCGATGAGGCGCGCCGGTTCCTCGACCTGTACATGGTCCGGCACATGGGGCCTTCCGCGGAGGGTACGCACCTGACCCGGCAGCTCATCGACCTCTACGAGGAGGTGGTGCCCGGCACCTTCTTCGACCCGATCGTCTCCGCCCTCATCCGCTACCTCATCGGCGACACCTGCGCCGACTGGCTGAACGTGCCGCACACCCCGTGGGACACCGTCGTCAAGGCCGTGCCCCACCTCCTCGGCGTCCTGGAGACCATCGAGGACCACTCCCCGCTCGGCGCCTGGGCCCTGGACCGCCTCGGCCACCTCACCACCGTCTTCGAGCTGTCCTCCCTCACCCGCGGACGCGTCATGCACTACGCCATCCCGGAACAACTCAAGAAGGACTACGGCATCTCCAGCACGGTGCCGCGTACCCGGCAGTGGACCCCACCGGCCGCCACACTCTCTTGAGCACCCACGACTCAAGCTCCGGTGGCACCCGGTCGAGGTCGTGAGGGAAATCGTGTCGCGCGTCCACGGCCTGGCTTTCGGCTCTCGACCGCCATCTCTCAGGAGGGCAAGGCCGTTCCTGGCGGGTACGTCTTCGGACGCCGGCGTCGGAACAGCCGCTCAGGGGAGGGCGTGGTCAGCCGACGGGGTTGACGAAGGTGGCGGGGCGGGTGGCGCTGCGCTGGTCGACGAGGGAGTCGTTCTCCCAGGGCCACTCGATCTTGAGGGACTTGGTCTCGTTGGGCGGGGTGATCTCGACCCAGGCCGGCTGGTAGAAGCCCTGGTCCTCCT